>JANMGZ010000067.1:0-10006 GCA_031374905.1 Dolichospermum sp. OTE_70_metabat_362_sub | reverse complement strand
TACACCCTGTGCGCGGCGGGTGTAGGTTGGGCCCACCGTGGTGGACATGTTCGCCATCGCATACCTGCTGCGGCACAAGAACGTGCGCAGCAAGTACGAGTGGCCTCTGGTGGTGGTGGGCTTCGGTACGTTTGTGTGGCTCCTTTTTTTTGATTGGGATGTGGTTGGTTGGTTGGGTGGGTGGTTGGGTGGGTGTGTGAGTGGCTGGATGGGGTGGGGTGGGGTGGGTTGGTTGGGTGGTTGGGTGGTTGGGTGGGTTGGGCGATCACTATAACTTATTCATTAACGATTACAAGTAAATCTCCAACTTGACAACCAAGAGCTTTACAAAGCTTCTCTAGTGTATCCAGTGGTATAGATTTTGCTTTGTTGTACTCGATTTTTTGGATGTTAGCGAGTGACATTTCAAGTAATCTTGCAAGTTCGTTTTGTGATATTTCCTTAGCGTTTCTAAGTTCTTTAAGTCTTATTTTCACTGTCATATATAAATAAACCTACTAATAGTATTACATACTCTTGGTAGTCTAATTATAAATATAGGAAATATTAAACACAATCCCATTAATAGATAACTAATTACAATATATCTACTCATTGACTAACTAACTAATAGTTAGCTATCCTATAGTTAAGTTATCTGACTCTGATACGACACAGATAACCTCAAAAACTACCCTATAAGTCTCACGTAGAAAGGGTTTGAGGTTTTCCGTCTGACACCGTGCCAGATAACTATATGTATATCTAACCAATTACTGACTGTTCCCCCACTTATCCCCCACTGATTTATGTAAGATGACCCGACAACGCCGTAACAGCAATACTTTTGATGACCTGTTCACTGATTACTCACTTACCAAAAGTGAATTATCCGATTTAATGGGTGTTAGTAGAGACTCAGTAGCTAGATGGTCAAAACTTGCATTTTATTTTATACCAGCTTTTAGGGATTCTTACCCTAAATTAAGTGATGGAAGCTATGACAACGAAGCACCATTAAACCCTTACCAATGCTGGATTCTATCAAGAATTAGCCGTGATTTTGCAAAGTTAAGACTAGCGGACAGAGTAAAAATGAGTATTAAGAATTACCCTCAAAATTACTCAAAATATACGTATCAGAACGCCCAAAGGGAATTAACCAAAATAGGAGCATAAACCAACTATGGCTAGAACATCTAAGAAAACCGCAGTTATTGACCCCAATTCCGTAGCTATTGCCGATTTTTGCCAGTCTCAAGGCATAAATAAGCAAATATTCAGACTTGAGTTAATGCAGCACTGTGACGACGCAGACAGCACCAAAACCTGTGATTTTGGTGTTGCTCAAGGTGTTGCGGCTGTGTTGCTGTCTCAATCCAAAACCTTACCAAGTTCTGAAAACCAGACAGAGAAGGCATTGCAGCCAGCACAAGAAACAGCACAGCCCCAAGGGGATAGCACAGGTCAAAATATTCCAGTTAGTTCTAAAATCGCCACAACCCAGACAGGGCAAGGAATGGAGACAAGCCACAAAATTGGATCTACTAAGGGTCACGCCGTCCCCACTGCTTTACAGGAATTGATCCAAGAGTCAGAAGAGGTCATAGAACTGGCCGACTTGGTTCACACATACCGCAATCAGCAAATTATCCAAAATGCCCAAACTAGAGACTCTGAGTTAGTGGTGCAACTTCGAGAACGCAGATTAGAAACCCGTTCTCAAGTCTTTGACAGTTTACGCGGACTTAATGCCCGTCAACCCGTTCCCCAGGAGTTGCCAGAATTGCCAGCCTCTCTATCAGAAGAAATTGCAGCCCTATCTGATGAACTGGGAAAAAAGCTTGTAATCGGCGTGGCGTAAGATTCAACCCTCTAGCACTGTTTGACCTGCTAAACAGCACCCTAGAGGGGATTACAGGATTATTCAACCCATTAGAGGATATTGACGATGATTAAACTATTTGATGGCTTTAATGACTGTTTAGCCTTTGGTATTAATGCTTTACTTCGTGGCCAATATTGTAATTATTCCTGGAGTTAAAACAATGAAAACATTACCATCCTGGCTATCTGGAAAAAATCTATACATTGCGGAAAATCTTATCTCCCAAGGTTTCCACTACTGCGGCCATGCTGATAATTTCTGTGAGGGATACTTTTTAGAGGGGATGGAAGATTGGGATTTGTATTTTTCCTATGGAGAAATTGGACTAGAGGCAATTTGTGATAAAGCCTTTTTCTTCATTGACTTAGAATCCTCAAAATCAAGTCCAGAAGAAATCCTAGAACACGCTAAAAAACTGATTAGTTTGTTTTCCTACCAGTGGGATCATGAGTCCCCAGTACATCAGCAACTAGAACTATTTGCAGCATAAAAAATGGGATAACTGCAAATTATCCCACGATGAAATATGTCTTGTTTTTACCCCTAAATTATATGCCAACCAGACAAAGAACCAAATTAGAAACCGCGCAAGATAATCTCAGAGAAGTGGCTGATATTCCACAAGAAACCATCAAAATTGACCCCACACCCATAAACACAAAAACAACTCAGACTAACGCCTTTGGTGGTGTGGCTTTACCAACTTTTCAACCGAGTAGCTTTATTGCCAGTGACTTATATAGCGCGTCATCTTCCCTACCAGTTAGCAAGTCTAATGAAGTAGATCAAGCGGTTCAGAAAATAGAGGGTCAGCGTCAAACTTTACGCTTAGTCCAAAGTAATTTGAATTTGAATATTGACGTACTCAAAACTTCTGCATTGAGTGAGAAACAATCTCAAGCTGGTATTGGATACGGCACTGAGAGAATAAACACTTCTATCAAGGAAGTAGGCTATCAATCCAGTTTAGTAAGTCTGGAAACTGCACAAGTCAAACTTGCACAAGGTCAAGAGAAGTTAGTTCATGCTGGAGTCGAATTAACAGGTTTACAGGGTGAAACCCCACTAAGAAAGCAATTTTGGGAAGCTAAACTTTCATTAATCAGTAGCAGAATATCCCAAATAGAAGTATCCAAGATGCAACTTGATCAACGGATAGGAAGTATAGAAACTCAGTCAGAATCAATTGAGTAATTGTAGTTTTTGGGGCATTTTAAATAATGCCCTTTATTAATTTTTAGGAGTAGTTATGAATTTTCAAGTATTACGTAATAGTTTCATTGTTGGCAGTTTGGGCGTATCCTTTACTGGCTTTATCGCACTGTTCACACCTTATCAGCAATTCTCCCAATTCCTCATTTCATCTGGTTTAGGTTCACTTGCTGCATCTAATCTGGCTATAGAAAGTAGCCAGAAAATAAGTAACAGAAAGCGGTCGAAACTGTTACAGGAAATTGAAACTTTGCAAAATGATACTAACCACTTTTCTAATTTGTTACAGGACAAACATCAAGAATTGGTTAGACTTGCTGATGATAGAAATAACCTTGCAGATGAACTATATAAGTCTGAGCAATGTAATGTAAGTTTCTGTGCAATTGTTGAGAGAAAGGATAATGAGTTAAAAGCCGCTAAACAACTGTTAAACGATACCCAATCAATTAACTTTGAAACCGCAGTAGAGACACTTCGAGAATCTTTAAAGGATGTCCAGACTCAAGTTAATGCGTTAATTCCTTACCTAACCAAGAAATTTGATGTAGATGTTTCTGGATTGTTGGGAGAATTTAACCAAGATTGTACAAGTTTATCTAAACAGATTGGGGTAATTTCTGATAATAGTAAATTAAGTAATGAAGACTTAATCGCCTGTTGTATTGCTATACAGCACGATATTTTAAATAAAGGTATTAGCTTAAAAGCAAAGCTGTATAAGTCCGCGCTGGAGAAGCTACAGAAACAGTTTAACAACGTTATTCCACTGGATGAACATAATCAAAAGCTAGAACAGGTCAAAACATACTACCTAAGCAATATCAAGACAATTCAAAACGAATTTGGGAGTATTGCTGATGGTTGTATTAGTGCTTACAAACAAGACTTTCAAGAAGTAGTTAACGACGGATTAAGCCAGTCTCAAGAATTAGAAACTTTGCAGAATCAGATATTAAGTCTTAACAGTAAGTTGGGAGAATTATCCAAGCCGTTGCAGTTTGTGGGGACTTCTGAGAGTGCTAGAGTAGGTAATTCAATTATCAATTACTATTCCTCAAAGTTAGGAATTATCCTTGATGCAATTGATTTCTCTAGCACGGATACAGGTTATAAACTAATATTTCACCTAAGCAGAAATAATAGATTTATTCCTTGTGATCAACTTAATGACGGAAATAACCCAGACAAGATTAAGGAATTATCAGGAAGTCTGAATACTCCCAAGTTTACCCAATCCGAGCGCGGAAACTATGTGAGCTTAGAAATTGAGTTAAGGAAGGTAGAGAAGAAACCCGCAACAATTGAGGACATCAGACGACTTATAGAACCATCTAATAAATTTGGTGAAATTGTCGGTAGATACCACCAAAATAAGCCAACATTAAGAGTTATGACCCGCACCGGGGGAGGTAAAGGAATTGCGGTCAAAAACCTGTTACACCATTACATAAACCATTGGGAAGGTTGGGAACTGTGGTTAACTGACCCTCAACATGGTTCATTTGAGGATTATTGGTTATGCCCAAAAATTGCAAAGTCTCCACTAGAAGCTAGTCGGATTTTAGAAACATTCATAGAGGAATTTAACGATCGCAAAAATAACCAATCATTTAACCCTGACATCCCATTAATGGGTATTTTTGATGAGACTGATAAGACTTTCGACAAGAAACAAAAAGCAAGTATTAGTCAAATCTGGACTGAAATTAGACACCGCAAAATGAAACTAATTCTAATAGGTCAATCATCAGAAGTTGGTAAGCAGGGGTGGACTTGGGATGAAATGAATAATTGCGGTTTAATGTTTATTGGCGATGCAATTGGAACAGCAATAAAACACGCCGATGATATGGGATGGAGTCAAGATATGAAAACTAAAATCCCTAGTATCTATGCAAAGGTAAGTGAGTTTTTTAATAGCCAAAATGCAGATATTCCCACTAAGAACCATTACCGCTTGGCTTTATTAGTTGATGGTATGCGCTACGATTTTGCAGAAATTCCCTCGGCATTTGATGGAGAACTGACTAATAATAAATCTTGGTTAGTTTCAAGCCCTTGGCAGTCTAAAGCCATTAAGGAAGGGCAAAATATAGCCTGTGTTCATTGCGGGTCACTGGATGTTAAGAAGAATGGTAAGCAGGGAGATAAACAGCGTTACAAGTGTACCAATTGTAACAAATCCTTTTGTACTTGACCGTACATTAAAGTACAGGTTAAATTTGTAACTAATAATTTAGAAAAAAATCTCATGAAACTATCTTATATCCTGTCTTTAGTTGTTGGTAGTGTTGTGCTTAGTAGTGCATCTTCAGCGCAAGCACTTGATTTTAATTTCTCTTTTACAAACGATCTGGGCTTGGGTTCAGTAGATGGTACTGTTGAAGGTACAATATATGGATTAGTAGATAACGATATTAGCTCTGCTATTGATGTAATTGTCACTTCCTATCCAGCGGGTCTAGATTTACCTACTTCTCCCCCTTCTCCCTTTTCTGTATTTTCTTTAGGAAGTGAGATTTACAATAGTTTT
This sequence comes from Dolichospermum sp. OTE_70_metabat_362_sub, assembly GCA_031374905.1. GTDB lineage: Bacteria > Cyanobacteriota > Cyanobacteriia > Cyanobacteriales > Nostocaceae > Dolichospermum. The sequence goes on along the minus strand of JANMGZ010000067.1, from coordinate 4,391 downwards.
GAAGTTTTAAATGGTGTTTTAGTGAATGCCAAATTGGGAATTACTGGAAGTGGTTTCCTGTTTGCTTTGAACGATTCTGAGGGTGTGAATGGACTTGCTGGTATATCTTCTAGTACATATAATAATGGGGGATTTGGTGGTGCTACATATACATCAGCCGCAGTCCCCTTCGACATTCCCGGTGGTGCAACCATCCCCACAGTAGGCTCTCTATTTGCACTAGGACTGATGAGAAAGGCCAAACAAAGAATGGCATTAAAGGCTAGTTAGAATAAGCTTTACTATTTAATTCATACCAGCCTCTAGATAATAGTTTAGAGGTTTTTTTGTTGAGGTTAATTTATGTATTAAACGGTGTTTCTCCAGTTTTGACTACTCCCTAAAAGTATTAAGAAAGGGCAAAATATAGCCTGTGTTCATTGTGGTAGTTTAGATGTTAAGAAGAATGGTAAGTCAGGTGACAAACAGCGATATTCTTGTAATTCTTGCAGTAAATCATTCACTGTTTAGGAGTAGCAAAAATGAAACCAACTGAATTTAAGAATGAAATAATTGCAGAATTAGATATTGATTATCAAGACTTAGAAAATAATTTTTTAGTGCTTGTTTTAACTACGCACTTAATATAAACTTATGGAGTCAGGCAAATATAAGGATTAAATAATCATGATCAAGCTTTCTACACCCCCTATAATCGCTAAAATTCTTGCTGTAACAGGATTTGTGGCTTCTGTGTTGCTATGTGCTGCCCCTGCTCATGCTCTTGAGTTCAATTTTCAGTTTCGGGATGTGGATGGAGGTACTAACGGGTTAATTACAGGAACATTAAGCGGTTTGGTGGAAGGTAGTAATTCTGGTACTGGAATTACAGCAACAGTTACATCTAGTCCTCGTGGTGACGGACTTGGTTCTGGTTATGATTTTGCTGGCACTCTTGGAACTGGTAATGCTTTTACCGTTACCAGTGGTAATATCACCTTTGCTGATGCTGCGTTTATTAACAATGATAGTAGTGCTTTCTTACTCTTGGGAACACCTGGGAATTCGGGTTATGCTAACTCTTTAGATAATCCTTACGGTTATTTCGATAACAACAACGCAACAACACAATTCACTGCTGCAACACCTGTTCCCTTTGAGCTTAACTCGGCTGTGGGAATAGCAACATTTGGTATTTGTTTTGGTGCTGCTAAACTCCGCAGAAACCATGTTGCTAAAAAACGCATGGTATCGGTTGAGGCTTAGTTTGATTGGCGTTGTGGCAAAAGTTTTAGTATTTAGATATCAAAAAATATCATCTGATATCAGTATATTTCGGATATCAGATGGTATAATATGAGTAATTTCATGCTTAATATGGATTGACTGACGTATCCTTCACCAAATCTCGCAACAGGTGTGGGGATTTTGTTTTTTATTCAATCCCATTAGGAACTAAAGCCGCTACGTCAATAACATCTTCTATTTTGCGCTTGTCTGCTTTGCGGTTTAGATATGGTGTAAGTTCATGAGTTGCATTATGGCTAGTGATATCATCTTGGTAGTCCGTTAATATTTCTCTCACAGTTTGAGGTTTTGACCCTGTTAGGGATTGGATAGCAGTTTGATTAATATGCCACCTATCCCCCGTCTCTGATACTATTTCTGAATTATGTATTTTAATCGCCTGTATGGCACGTTTAACCATTTCTCTAGCGCGTCCCGGATGAGTTTTATATTTTGCACTAAGTAATTCTTGTGTTTCAACTCCTGACAAATCAGAATCAAATTGTTTAGCTTTACCTGTTAAGGTAGTCGCATAAATAGTACAAGCTTTTTGGATAAATTCTGACAGAGATAAACCAGAATGAGATAGTGCATCTTGTACCTTCTGTTGGGTATCAGCATCTAGTTGTAAAGTTTCAATTTTCATAGATTCTAATGTTAATTCTGTAGTGGTTTCTGTGGGAATATTTATTTCTGGTTTAACTTCTGTAACAGTTTCTAGTGATGGTGAAAAGCCAGTAAAATATTGTTTTCTAGCATCATTTCCTACTACTTCCCATCGTTCCTCGCTAGTTGTAGCAAACCATAAAGCTAGGTGTTCAAATCGTTCTATTTGACCCTTACCAGCTTTAGTAAAGTAGTAGCCGGGTGTAGCTTCATTTTTATCAGGAAAAGCCGATTGGATAGCTTTTCTGAAAACAGTTCTACATCTGCTAAAGTTCCCACCTGATATGGCTTTTTTCATTTCACCCCAGTATTTAAGGGTCACTTTCTTGATAGCTAATTCATCAGTTAGGTTTTGTAGTTCCGCCGTTAGTTTTGAAGCAATTTCAGAAGCTTTGTTAGAGTCGCTCATAATAGAAGTAGGTTTTTATTTGTTATCCCTATACTAACTCTCTTGGTTTAATATGTCAAGAGGGATTGTACAGGGATATATTTTATATTCTGGTAAGTGTTCCTTGCTTTATCTCATAACGTTTATAGGCGTTTATCGTGGCTTCGTCGTCATCGCCTAACACTTCCTTGGCAAAGTCCAGAAAGTCATAAGGATCAACACTTCCATCATTGATAATTGCGGCTCTCAAATATGCGGCTCTAAACTTGTGATAGGTTCTCTCATCGGCTGGGAAAATATCCCAATCTTTACACTTTTGATTTAAAGTTTTTGAGAACCGTCTGTTTACCCGTTCGGGGTCTTCATCTTTATTAAATCGTTTACCATTGCTGTTAAGCCATTCAAGGGCAAAGCAGACTAAATCAGCAGGTAATAGAGTAGGGATTTTAAAAGTTACATCGCGCAATTTAACAGCTTTATCAACTACTCGAATTTTCCTATCCTTGCCTTTTAGTTGTCCAGTGAACTCTACAGAGTAGTTATCAATTTTCTTGAAAGTTGCTGATAGGTGAACTTCTGCCATGCGGCGGCCAGTTGCCAAAGCTACGGCACAAGAAACATCAAGCCAGTTAGTATCCTCACCATTTTTAACGTCTGTAAGGATGTTATGGGCATATTTTAGGGAGTTGGTTAAATCAATTTCAATTCTGTTGTCTGCTTTGCGGCGCTCGGTAACAGTTTCACGATAACGGGTATTTTGATTTTCCTTGTAGATCGCAAATTGATTTGATAATTCATTCCCGAAGTTAGTAATGATGGTATTGACGGGGTTAAGTAGTGCAGCATCCTTTAATTCTGTTTTAGATGCAAGTTTTAAATATTTTTTAAGTGCTGTAATCTGTCTCAACGCCGTGCCATATTCCTTGTCATCTTCTGGCTTGTCGTCTGGATAGTTGAGTTTAAGTAATCTGGCCTCTTGAATAGCCAGTTTATGCCACCCTGTTAAATCCCCTACTCCCTTCTTACGTTGGGTGATTTTGTAGGGTGCTAAGGCTTCAATCTGTGGCAGTAGAATCTTAACCCTGTCATCTATAAAAGTGTTACTAAGTTCATCAGCAGCAAGTAGTGGTCTAGACATATCCTTGATATCCTTAATTAATAAATTTCATAATTAGATACTAACCAAGGATAGTAATAATGTCAAGAGGGATTGTATAGGGATATTATCATTAGTGATTTAAATTTTTACAACAGAAAGTTTATTGAGGTAAGATTCAATTACATATCAATAAAATATCCCCCAAAATTTTATATGCCTACAGTTCATCTCAAAACTGGCGAAGTCGTTGAGGTTAGCTTGGAAGAACTAGAAAATTATCTTCATGTAAATCAAGATAAAATCCTAGTCCGTCATCTTAAACGACGGGGTCTTATGAGGGGCAAAAATGCCCCAACTATTAGTCCCCTTCCTAGCAGTAGATAACGACTGTCACATCATGTTCTTCCGCCTTATAGCCTCCCGTCTCTAGTTGTTCCTGACTGTCACCGTAGTAGACATCACAGCCTCTAAATAATCTAAAGTCTGTTTTGGGATTATCCTTTGGGCTAGGAATGTATTCCTGTTCCTCACCCAGCTCAACATAAACCCATAAGCCAGTCCGACCTTTTACTAATCCATCAACCCAGCCATCCAAGGGGATAGCAAGGTTAAAATCTTCACGTGTGACTTTTACTTTAAGTGCCATAAATATTTCTTTAATGTTTACTCTTGTACTTTGTCAAATCCAATGGTGATAAAAGTGAGCAACTTGGTACAAGTATTGCTCCCATCTTGAAATCGGTAGGTTGAGCAATTTGGCTTATGACTTGTTATTCCCAACATAGTGACTATAAGTTTTTACTCAAAATCTCCCTATAAATCTTCTGTAATTAATCCCCAGTCCCAAATTCTCGCAGTATCCCCAATCCCCCACAGTGGGGATATTCTGCGTTAGATAGGTATTTCATCATGCCGTAGGGTAAAGCGGCTTATAGGCGATTTTAGAGGCAATTGGGGATTCTGGGGGGATTT
>JANMGZ010000053.1:0-3836 GCA_031374905.1 Dolichospermum sp. OTE_70_metabat_362_sub | reverse complement strand
TATTACTCTTTTCTATAACCACGAAATGATAAATAATTGGTACACTTATTTACTTAACCCAGTTTACAGTTAATTAGTGCCTCATGGTATATGTCAAGCGCGTTGAACTTACCAATTTTAAATCCTTCGGTGGGACTACTGCTGTCCCTTTGCTACCGGGGTGTACTGTCATATCTGGTCCTAATGGTTCTGGGAAGTCGAATATTCTGGATGCTTTGTTGTTTTGTTTGGGACTAGCTAGTTCTAAGGGTATGCGGGCGGAACGTTTACCGGATTTGGTGAATAATGCTCAAAAACATAAGGGACGTTCGGCGCTGGAAGCTAGTGTGACGGTGACTTTTGATATTTCGGATGTCTCTCGCAGAGGCGCGGAGGAAGTAGGGGAGGTAGAGGAAGTAGGGGAAGTAGGGGAAGTAGGGGAGACGGAAGAAAATGCAAATTCGGATGTCTCACGCAAAGGCGCAAAGGCGCAAAGGGAGAAAGATGATTCCCAGTCCCCAACAGATTGGTCTGTTACTCGGCGATTGCGGGTGTCTCAACAAGGGGGGTATACGTCGAATTATTATATTAATGGTGTGGCTTGTACTCTGACTGAGTTACATGAGGATTTGGAGGAGTTACGGATTTATCCTGAAGGCTATAATGTGGTGTTGCAGGGGGATGTGACGAGTATTATCTCCATGAATGCGCGGGAACGGCGGGAAATTATTGATGAGTTGGCTGGGGTGGCGACTTATGATCGGAAAATAGTCCAAGCTAGGTCTACTTTGGATGAGGTGAAGGATAAGGAGGATAGTTGTCGGATTATTCAGACTGAGTTAAGTGTACAATGCGATCGCCTATCTCAAGACAAAGCGAAGGCGGAAAAGTATCAATTATTGCGGATTGAATTTATCCAAAAGCAGTCCTGGGAAGCGGTGTTATCTTGGCGTTCTCTGCAAGCACAACAGGAAAAGCTGGTTGCACAAGTTCAAGAGGGCGATCGCAGTTTCAGTGATTTTACGAATGAATTATTAACAACTAATTCTCAAATTAATCAGAAAACTACTGAACTTGAACAACTCAATCTCCGTGTGAAGGCTTTGGGTGAGGAGGAACTTCTCTCTGTTCAGTCCAATCTCGCTACCCAAGAAGCGGAACGGAAACAACTCCAGCGACAACAACGGGAGTTAGAAACATCTATTCAAGAATCTACAAAGCGGTTAAATCAAACTTATCAGGAAATTCAACAATATCAACTTGCTTTAGAAGAAGCTAAAAAACAACAAAATGTAGAAACTGTAAATGTAACTTCTCTACAAAAAGAACGGGATACAACCCAACAAGATTTAGAAAGTTCTCGTCAAGCTGCTGCGGAAATTGCGAGTGCTTCGGAGGCTTGGGTACAACAACAAACGGCTTTAAATCGTCAAATTGAATCTTTGCTGCATATTCTTGAACCCCAACGGACTGAACAAGCGCAATTACAGGAACGCAATACTCAATTACAACTCCTGATTTCTGAACAATCTCAATTAATTGCAACTTTAGAACCGGAATTAGCTCAAAAACAAGTTGAATGTGTACGACTGGAAACGGAATTTAATGCTTCTACCCAACCGATTCAGAATTTAGCTGAAAATCTGGCTGCGACAGAACAAGAGTTACAAATTCAACAAGATACCCAAAAACGACTTTTACAAGAACAACGTGATAAACAACGTCAGTTAGATAAATTAGAGGCACAGACGCAAGCACAACAGGAAATACAAGGAACACAAGCTAGTAAAGTAATTTTACAGTCAGATATGCCGGGTTTGTGCGGTTTGGTTGTGCAATTGGGTAAGGTTGAACCCAAACATCAATTGGCGTTGGAAATGGCTGCTGGTGGACGTTTAGGGCATATTGTCGTTGAAGATGATAGTGTAGCATCTGCGGGAATTGAACTGTTGAAACAAAAACGAGCAGGAAGGGCAACTTTTTTACCTTTAAATAAGATTAAAGTCCCGAAATTTACCCAAGATGCAACTCTGCGTTTAGCTGATGGTTTTGTCAGTTATGCAGTAGATTTGGTAGAATGCGATCGCCGGTATCATGATGTATTTGCCTATGTTTTTGGTGCAACGGTAGTATTTGCTAGTCTTGCCCAAGCGCGGAAAAACATGGGACTGTATCGCATAGTTACTTTACAAGGGGAATTATTAGAAACTAGCGGGGCAATGACTGGTGGTAGCGGTAATCAACGTTCATCTTTGCGGTTTGATAGCGGTGAAGCCGGAGAATCGCAAGAAGTCGCTAATTTAAAATCTCGCTTAATAGATATTGATCGGATTTTAGAACGTTGCGGAGAAGCAATTTCTAGTTTAGCAACTCGCACTAAAACATTAACCTTAGAATTGACGGAAGCACGTCAAGGACGTAGAGAACAACAATTATATTTAGAACAGTTAAAGAAAGATATTAAGAATTTAACAACGCAGTTGGAAAATACTCGTTCTCAACTTTCCCAAAATACCGAAAAATTCACATCTGCACAATCCCGGTTAGAAATTTTAAATCGGGAATTACCAGAACAAGAAACTCAATTACAACAATTAAGACATACTTTAGCTGAGTTGGAATCTTCCCAAACACCCAGCGAATGGCAACAAATCCAAGCTATTATTAAAACCCAAGAGCAGGAATTACAACAACGGGAAACTGCATTACGAGATGTTCAACAACAATTAAAAAATCTCGAAAATCAACAACAGCGGTTACAAGAAAAAATAGAAGAATCTCAAGCGCGAATTATTCAATATCAACAAGAAGAAACAACTGGAAAACAGCAACAAGCAACAGTCAATAGTCAAGTTGAAGAATTGAGTAATTTAATTAGTACAATGCAAGCTAATTTGCGTCAATTAGAAGAGAATTTAGGGGAAGAAAAGAAAAATCGAGATACAGCAGAAACCGAATTGCGATCGCTCTTATTGCGTCAACAACAATTACAATGGGAAATTGAGAAACTCCAAGAAACCCAACAAAAACGCCGGGAAGATTTAACAGCACTGCAAAACCAATTGCGAGATTTAGGTGCTGAATTACCCAGTCCTTTACCAGAAGTTCCCAATAAAGTTGATTTAGAAGACTTACAAAAAGAATTGCGGAGTTTAGGTAAACGTTTACAGGCAATGGAACCTGTGAATATGTTAGCTTTAGAAGAATACGATAAAGTCCAAAGTCGTCTCCAAGAACTTACCGAAAAATTAGAGACTTTGGAAGGTGAAAGGACAGAATTATTGTTAAGAATTGAAAACTTTACCACCTTACGTCAAAAAGCATTTAAAGAAGCCTTCGACGCAGTAAATGAGAATTTCCAATCAATTTTTGCTATCCTTTCCGACGGTGACGGTTATTTACAACTAGATAATCCTGAAGATCCCTTTAACAGTGGCTTAAACCTAGTCGCACACCCCAAAGGTAAACCTATCCAACGACTTGCTTCTATGTCGGGGGGAGAGAAATCCTTAACTGCATTAAGTTTTATATTTTCCCTGCAACGTTATCGTCCATCTCCATTTTACGCCTTTGACGAAGTGGATATGTTTCTAGATGGGTCAAATGTGGAACGATTAGCGAGAATGATTAAACAACAGGCGGAACAAGCACAGTTTATAGTTGTGAGTTTGCGCCGTCCGATGATAGAATCAGCACAGCGGACAATTGGGGTGACTCTAGCTAGAGGTGCGTATACTCAAGTTTTGGGTATTAAGTTGCAATCATCTGACCATTGAATTAGTACACAGGATTGCGGAAGATAAATAATTATGAAGCGATAAACCATTATATTGCAAAATAAAACACAAAAACACATG
>JANMGZ010000031.1:0-4368 GCA_031374905.1 Dolichospermum sp. OTE_70_metabat_362_sub | reverse complement strand
TATATGGCTGATTAGGTAAGGTCAGCCAGCGATCATCGTTCTCAGTGTCTACAATCAATCCTAGTTTGCGATGACGAATTACCCAACCTGCTAGACCCTTATCTAATACACTACCAATCAGTTTGTTGCGTTGTTCTGGTTTTACTTCTGGTCGTGACAAAATCGCATCTCCTACTTTTCCAGAAGGTTCTAGTAAAAACAGGCTACCTTTTTCTGAATGAGTTTGATCCGTGGCAACATCTAATGTAGTCTGTAATGCTGCCTTTATTACCTCCCCTTTCATCGGAGAGCGTGCCATTGATACTAATTCTTCTAACAAATAACTTTGAGCTTTGAAAACAGCTTTTTCATTTCTGAGTTCTGCTACTTCCCTACGAAGTGATTCTAGTTCTTCGTAATCTAGTTGTTGAGCGTGATTGTTAAAATTCATATTCTCCCTAAGCAAATGATTCCAACCATGAATGTAAATTGCGTTGTTTCACAAATTAGATGCCTAATACCTGTATATTTTCCATTTTGCAAATGCTTAACCTACTAATTTAGATTGGTGGGGGCTGAATTAACCCAATATAGCTTAAACAAACATCTTTGCTATCTATTTGCAATTGATCACAAAGATGTTACGATTTTTGTCTCCCTCACGTTCATAGAAATATTCATCAACACCTTGGATTGCCAAATATACACCTAGTCCACCTATTGGCCGATCTGCCAATGGCTTATTTAATTCCTCATCTGTGACAGTCACCTTTTCATGAGGATCGTATTTTGCTCCTGTGTCTTCAATACAAATAGTTAAAGTTGAGTCCTGAAAAGTTCCAGATATATTCAATTGGCCTTGCAAACCAGCTTCCTCATAGCCATGAATGATTATATTGGTAGCGATTTCGTCAACTGCCAAGCGGAGATTATAGCTGGCTTTTTTGTCCAAACCCGCTGATTTAGCTGCATTGATGACATATTTAGCGATCGCTCCTAAAGAGTCTAATGTTCCCGGTACGATTAAAGTTTCCATAAACAGTAGTTTTGATATTGATCGATAATCAGTTGAATATTTGCAAGTTTCCCAGAAACGAAGCTAGGGTTTAAATTTCTGGTGTTGCTAATTTTATCTATGAAAATGATTTTTGTAATGTTCTAATCACTGTAGAAACTTTCCGCCAGAAAGTTTCTACAATCAAATCAGATTTTGTTTTAGCAACGTCAAATTGCTACACCCTGCCTATTTATTAAGCCTCGTACTCATCTACTAAATAAACACTCTGATTAAAGCCAGTCTTTGTGATCGTATCCAATACCATCTTTTGAGCGCCTACAACATAAATATCCACACCAGGCAGCTTTTGTTGTTTAGCGAAGATTAACACCCGGAGTCCGGCACTAGCCATAAACTCTAAGTCTTGCATCATCAGCACCAAACGTTTAGGATTTTGAGCAGCAGCCTCTTCTACCTTGGCCTTAAAGAGTGGTGCTGTACTTGCATCCAGTTCTCCAACTAAGGTAATTTTAGCGATATCATCACTTGTTTCTAGAGTTATGACTAGAGTTGTTTCTTCAGTTTCTTGAAAAGCCATGATTTCCTGTTAGTAGTTGAATTACAAAAAAGTAGTTGAGAGTTGAAAGCTGGCAAATTTAACTCTGCCAAACTTGAATTTATTTACCTACCAAAATTGCCATAGAGCGATCGCCCAAAAGCAACCCTGATTGATTTTCTAGTACAGGTTCTGTGCCAGGTTGCCAACTATCATGCGGCGTTGTAGCACCAGTATTGGCAAAAATATGCCAATTCATGCCCACAGGCAAGCCAGGAAGTTCAAACCACAGAGCTTCCCAGTGCATATTCATAGCCACGTAGATATAATTATCTTCCACTGTGCCTTGTTTGGCGTGTTTTCCACACAGCATAAAAGCCAGAGTCCGAGCAGAATCAGACCAATCAGCAGCCCAAGCTCTTGTTCCATGCCAAGTAATATCTGCATAACCACTACCTACGTAATCGCGGTTTTGGAAATGCCAAGGATTTCGTAACACTGGGTGGAGATTACGGAAAGCAATACAGTGTTTAAAAAACTTAAACAAATCTGCATTAGTTTCTAATAGCTTCCAGTCTAACCAGTTCAAGTCATTATCATGGCAATAAGTATTATTATTGCCATACTGAGTGCGTCCCACCTCATCACCCATGAGAATCATTGGCACACCTTGACTCACCATCAGCATAGCCAGGGCATTTTTAATTTGGCGACGGCGTAAAGCATTGATACCCGGATCATCTGTTGTCCCTTCCCAACCACAGTTCCAGCTATCATTATCACTAGTGCCATCGTTATTATTTTCACCATTAGCCTCATTATGTTTCCCATCATAGGAAAACAGATCCATCATGGTGAAACCGTCATGTGCCGTAATAAAATTAATTGATGTTGCCGGAGCGCGGCCAGACCAAGCATACAAATCTGGAGAGCCTTGCAAACGTTGAGCAGCATCCCCAACCGTACCATCACCTTTCAAAAACTTACGGATACCATCACGGTATTTACCATTCCATTCTGCCCAACGTCCATAAGCTGGGAAAGAACCTACTTGGTATAAACCGCCAGCGTCCCAAGCTTCAGCAATCAGTTTACACTTAGCCAAAATCGGGTCAAAGGCCAAAGACTCAAGTAGAGGTGGATTTGCTAAAGGTGCGCCCCAAGGGTCACGACCTAAAATAGCTGCCAAGTCGAACCGGAAGCCATCAATATGATATTCTGAAGCCCAGTAGCGTAAACAATCAAGAACTATACCCCGGACAATGGGGTTATTGCAATTGAGAGTATTACCAGTCCCGCTAAAGTTGTAATAATACCCTTCTGGGGTGAGCATATAGTAGGTCTTATTGTCAATCCCTCTAAAGGAAATTGTCGGACCATGCTCATTACCTTCGGCCGTGTGGTTAAAAACTACATCGAGAATGACCTCAATCCCGTTTTTATGTAATTCTTTAACCAGTGTTTTTAGCTCATCTACCTGCATCCCAAATTTGCCCGTAGCCGCATAACCAGCCTTGGGAGCAAAAAAACCAACGGTACTGTAACCCCAATAATTATATAGAGTTTCTCCAGTTTGGGGATTAGGACGACTGTTTTCAAACTCATCAAACTCATAAATAGGCATCAACTCCACAGCGTTGACACCCAACTCTTTGAGATAAGAAATTTTGTCCCTGATACCTGCAAATGTTCCCTGATGCTTATCCTTAACACCAGAGGAAGGATGACGGGTAAAACTGCGGACGTGCATTTCATAGATGATTTGATCTTCTGGGGGAATTTCCAACGGACGGTCATTTTCCCAGTCAAAATCATCAAAACCAATTCTCGCACGATGGTGATAGATATCATTCCAGTCAGGAGTTACACCCCAAACATCCCGACCACCAATAATTTTGGCGTAGGGGTCCATCAAAACTTTGCTGCTGTCAAACCAATGACCTTCCTGGAAATTATTTGGACCATCCATCCGATAGCCATATTCCAGATTTTCATAATCCAGGTCAAAGACAGTCATACAATAAACATTACCAATGCGAAATTCTTCGGGAAAAGGAATTTCTGCTAAAGGTTTTTTGGCGTGTCTTTCAAACAGAACTAGAGTACAGGATTTGGCGTAACTCGAAAAAATAGAAAAGTTAACCCCTCCTGGAACTAGGGTTGCACCAAACGGAAATGGTTTTCCGTTGCGTAATTTAAACCCTTCATAAGTATGCGTTGGATGAACATCAATTCTTTCCATTAAACTTTTCCTTATTTGAGGGCTGCTAATCCTAATTGCAGGTTTTCAGTAGTGACAAAATGTTCTAAGAATCCAGTAGTATCCATTGTATCTTTAAGTTCTTCATTCAAACCCACCAATACTAATTTGCCTTCTTTGGCTATATTTTGCCGATGTATAGTCAGCAGAGTTCGCAAACCTGCACTGGACATATATTCTACTTTTGTCATATCGAGCAGAATTTTACTTTTCGATTCAACTAGAGGTAAAACTTCTTTTGTCAGTGATGCTGCTGTACTGGCATCTATATCACCCTCCACCACAACTATGTTGATGTCTTCAATGGTTGTGATATTAATCTTGATTTTAGTTTCTTCCATCTTGCCAACTTCCGGTAGATTTATATTTTAGATATGGGGAAGAAGGAGGAGAGGAGATGTTTCCCCCCCTTTCTTCTCTCTCTAGTTATACAGGCACAATCTGCACCTTAACTTTAACTCGTTCGCTAGTTTTGGGTAATGTGACAGTTAAAGCTTCTGCATCAAAGTTGCTATAAGGTTCGCCGTCAATTTCACACTTACCAATTTTCACGCTACCGGGTGGTAAAATATCTGG
>JANMGZ010000028.1:0-3251 GCA_031374905.1 Dolichospermum sp. OTE_70_metabat_362_sub | reverse complement strand
CTAATCCACGCACCGTTCTGCCAATTTTGTAATTTCTAAGCGGTAATTTTTTTGTATCAGTAGCTGCAACAAATTTAGTTTTCTTTCTTGCAGGTTCATTATTCAAAATTACTTCATCTGGTAATTTAGAAAAAATCCAATTAATTTTAGATGCTGGTGCGAATATTCACTATCAAACACCTCAAGAATATGATGTTTTAATTGATGCTATGCACGGTCGAGATATTTTGCTAGACCAAAACTTGCTCTCTATTTTAGATTTACTAATTTCTAAAGGTGCTGCTGTCAATGGCATGAGTAGCTATGGTGAAACGGCAATTAAAGTAGCTGCTCGTATTGGTAGATTTGATGCTGTTCAATTACTATTAAATGCAGGTGCTAATTCAGACCAATTGCAATGGACAGAATTAATGCAAGCTGTTGTTTTTGGTAGATTAGAAGCAGTAAAATTATTACTGGAACAAGGAGCAGATCAAGATGTGTATGATTGTTGGCATAGAACTCCTTGGTTGTTGAGTATTCAAACAGGTGAACTAGCCAAAGCCAAATTACTTCTAGCTACGGGAGCAAATTCCAACTATGTGGGAAACTGTGGTAAAACGCCGTTGATGTATGCTATAGAAAATAATCAGCCGGAAATATTACAGTGGTTAATTGCAGAGGGATTTGATATTGAAGCTACTGATGATTTTAGTAATACTGCTTTATTAATTGCAGCCGAGTGTGGTGCAACCGATTGTGTAAGAATTCTCTTAGAAGCTGGCGCGAACCCCAGCAGAATAAATCATTGCAATGATAATGCCATCAGAATAGCCAATAATCTGGAAATTGTCAAAATGTTAGTTGCATCTGGTGAAGACTTGAACGATATTAACGATGATATGCGGCGTGTTTTCACTGGCATTACCAACAGCAAATTTTCGCTATCCCAATTATCGACACAACAATATTTTGCTGGTAAACATTCACGTTTTGGTACAGCTAATCCAGAATTAATGGATATTTCTTTTTGGCAAACTATGGTTTGTGAAGGTTGTGCGGCTTATACAGCAAAAAATATTTTTAATGATACAGAAAATTGGCAAGATCCAGCATGGTGCTATCAGCGATTTGGCAGAACTATTACACAATTACCAGATGGCAGAATTGTAGAAATAGCCGGTGAACATGAAGATTACTATGACCCTGATTTTTGTATATATAATGATGTTGTAGTTTATCAAGGTGATGGTAATTTTCAAATTTTTGGTTATCCTCAAGATGTATTTCCGCCAACTGATTTTCATTCTGCTACATTAGTGGGAGAATATATATATATCATTGGTAGTTTAGGATATCTTGGTACAAGAGTCTATAATGAAACTCCAGTTTATAGATTACATATCCACACATTTGTAATAGAAAAAGTAGAAACAACTGGGGATAAACCAGGATGGATAAGTCGTCACAAAGCTTACTACCAAGAACCAGATAAAATTTATATTACTGGTGGTAAATTGTATGTAATTGGTAATGATAAATCAGAAGATTATATAGATAACTCCGTTGATTACATCTTAGATTTAATTAGCTTAAATTGGAGTCGTGCTATTGTGTAAATATACAACAAAAACCAGAAAAATAATAACGTAATTTCTGGACATTGCTTGGCAGTGATTAGAACAGCAGAACTGGTTCAGTGCTTATTGACAGGTTAACTTTAAATATTGTTAAAGATGCTGTTGCTTTTCTGTCCGGTTTTTTGAGCTTTCATTTGCATAATTTATTAGTAAGCCATCTGATAGGTAATGTCTAACCTAAAAATGCTTCTGTCTGGTAAAACCAATAATTTAGGTCTTTGTGGCTAGTAGCAATGAGTAAATTAAAACATATTACTCAGTTTTAAAATTCTGGTTGATCAAGGTGGTATCCATACGTATTACTGGCACTTACAACGATTAATACTAACTTTTGATTACAGTAGTTTCATCATCACAGAAAATTCATGGTTGCAGAAAATCAAAATACAGTAGTAATTACAGGAGCTTCAACAGGAATTGGTCAAGCCTGTGCTTTGCTTCTAGACCAGTTGGGCTTCTCTGTTTTTGCTGGTGTACGTCAAGAGGTGGATGCTCAAACACTTAAACAGAAAGGATCTCAAAGGCTGATACCGATTTTTTTAGATGTGACTGATGCTGAGTCTATTACATCTGCGGTTGATACGGTCACAAATGCAGTGGGTGGGGCTGGAATTTTAGGTTTAGTGAATAATGCCGGAATTGCCGTCCCTGGACCATTAGAATTATTAGAGATTGCTGACTTTCAACAACAAATGCTGGTTAATGTCACTGGTCAATTAGCTGTAACACAAGCATTCATCGGTCTATTACGCCAAAGTCGCGGTCGAATTGTCAATATGGGTTCTATTGCTGGTAGAAGTCCGACTCCGTACTTAGGAGCTTACAATGCGTCAAAATTTGCCCTCGTTGCACTCACTGATGTGATGCGGATGGAATTACGACCTTGGGGAATTTCGGTTTCCATTATTGAACCTGGTGCGATCGCTACTCCAATCTGGGAAAAGTCCTTAAGTCAATCGGAAATAGCACAGGATAATCTCCCGCAATCGGCACAAAATCTCTATGGTCAGTCCATGAATATTGTGCGTAAGAAAATGCAGATTCTCGCATCTGGGGGAATTTCTGCGGATATTGTCGCTCAGGCTGTTGTCCATGCGCTGACTGCAAAGCAGCCAAAGACACGCTATCTCGTTGGCAAAGATGCCAAAATCGGAGCGATACTGAAGCATATTTTGCCGGATCATCTGCATGATCAGTTAATTTTATATTCAATGGGTTTGTAGATTACCTGGGACAGAATGGCATGACCATGTTCAGGTTACAGGTTTATATTGCTACCAAACTACGGTGATGCCCTAATTATCATCAGTTTTAGCCAATGACAGAGGTATTAGCCTTTTAAATACTGACTTCAGAAATATCGGCTAAATTCATCATTGATGACGTTATTTCCTGATTTATTTGATTTGATTGGGCATCATTTTCTTGAGGTTGATTCAGTAGTTTAATTAACCATCTTTCAGTCTGCCGATGATACTTCTTGTGCCAACGTATATTTAATCTTTGGGGTGGTTTCACAGGGTCTAATGCTAAAATCACAAGCTGCATTTGCTTAGGAATAACTGAGTATTGAATAGTCGTAGTCCACAATTTTACTCGGTCTTGCCAGCTAAACTGAGGATGACGCACAGC
>JANMGZ010000725.1:0-3721 GCA_031374905.1 Dolichospermum sp. OTE_70_metabat_362_sub | reverse complement strand
CAACGAAAAGCTCTCTCCTGTGAATCCTCTTTTATCCACAGGAAAATACTCTCAATATCAGCAATGGCACTAGGCGAAATCTCAATCCGGTATGCCATATTTTTCCTTAAATTCTGCAAATGCTTGATTTAAGGGCATACCCTCGCCTTGTTGAAACTCATTTATACTTTTACGGATTTTAGCAGTAGATTCAAGTAATTCAAGTCTATCAATAAGTTTTTGATAACTTTCAGCATCCTGAACCACAGCAGCAGCTTTACCATTCACAGTCAACACAATAGGAGATTTAGTTTCTTTTAACTTATCCAAAAACATCTTTGCTCCTCGCTGAAATTCTGATAAGGGGTGAATATCACTCAGGCTAAACATCATAATTTCAATAAATTATTTGATAATTTCATGTTAATTGTATGAAAATATTTTGTCAAGGGAAGATATAGCTGTTTTGGGAGGTGTGAGAAAGTGATAGCGAAGCGCTCCGTAGGAATCGCTGTTTGGGAGATGTGGGAGAGCGATCGTCTAAAATTGGGGTGGTTGTGAGCGATAGCGAAGCACGACCTAGGAATCGCTGTTTGGGAATGAGTATTAAAAAATTAATTTATTGAACGATATAATATAAATAAGAATTAGATTTTTCCAAAGCACAAATAGAGTAAATATCATGCAAGAACAATTAACCGACTATCAACAAGAACTAACAGAACGCATTTTCAATGTTGTAGATAAACTAATTCGTGGTAGTAGTTTCTATATGGTGAAATTAGATCAATATGAAATGACCACAATGTTGATAGAATTATTTAGCAGATTTTCACCAGCAGAAATGAGATCAATTAAAGAACATGATTTAACCAGAAGAATTAGTAAAATATTAACATTAGAAGCTGTTGCTGGGACATTAAATGATTTAACACCAGAAGAAATAGCGATTTTTGATGCAGCAGTAGCCAGAAAATAAAACCGTGAATTATTTACTAGACTCAAATATAGTTAGTTATGCGTTAAAGAAAAATATAACTATAAATAATAAATTGAAAGAGTTAAGCTTTCTCGGTTCAGAAATATTTATTAGTTGTATCACTTACTATGAAATTAAAAGAGGTTTGATATCCCTCAATGCTACTAAACAATTGGTAGATTTTCATGAATTTTGTAATGATTATCCTGTATTATTTTTAGATGATTTAGAAATTATTGAAAAATCCTGTGAAATTCATGCCAAATTAAAAGCCAAAGGTACTCCTATCCAAGATGCGGATGTTTTAATAGCAGCTACAGCAATTGTCCGTGATTTAATTCTCGTTTCTAATGATTCTGATTTGTTAAGAATTGAAGAACTTAAATTAGAAAATTGGTTATGATAAAAATTTAGGAATAAGTTGGGAGAGCGATAGCGAAGCGCTCCGCAGGAATCGCTGTATGAATGAAATCAATCACCTAGAGTGCGCTACCATTTATTTAGTCATTATTTAGGATCAGAATTGATTGTGACTACATCTCTCAACATCAACGAAGCCTTACTAAATGAGGCGTTGGCACTTGACAATCAGGTGAACATTGATTCTTTAGTAGAAACAGCACTGCGCGAATATATTCAACGTCGTAAGCGGCTCAAAGTATTAGACTTATTTGGGACTATCGAGTATGACGAAGGCTATAACTATAAGCAGCAGCGTCATCAAGCATGAGCATTATTGTTGATACTTATTGCAGAATTTAATCACTGATGACCAAGTTGCCTTACTAGGGGCGATTCGCCAAGAAATTCTTTCTGGAATCCGCAATTTTGAACAGTTTACCCTTCTGCAAAATTACCTCAGAGCTTTCCCTGATTTAGAACTCATGCCTGAAGATTACGAACTTGCTGCGGAGTTTTTTAATACCTGCCGGAGTAAGGGCATTCAGGGTTCAAATACTGATTTTTTGATTTGTGCAGTTGCTCATCGTCGCAGCTACAGCATCCTCTCCACTGACAATGATTTTCAGAATTTTCTGGTACATATCCCTATTATTTTATTGCCTTTTGAGGGTTAATGCGATAGCGCAACCGCTCCGCAGGAATCGCTGTTTGGGAATGAGTATTAAAAAATTCATTTATTGAACGATATAATATAAATAAGAATTAGCTTTTTCCAAAGCACAAACAGAGTAAATATCATGCAAGAACAATTAACCGACTATCAACAAGAACTAACAGAACGCATTTCTCATGTTGTAGATAAACTATTTCGTGGTAGTAGTTTCTACATGGTGAAATTAGATCAATATGAAATGACGGAAATGTTAATAGAATTATTTAGCAGATTTTCCCCAGAAGAAATGAGAGCAATTAAAGAACATGATTTAACCAGAAGGATTAGTAAAATATTAACATTAGAAGCTGTTGCTGGAACATTAAACGATTTAACACCCGAAGAAATAGCGATTTTTGATGCAGCAGTAGCCAGAAAATAAAACCATGAATTACTTACTAGACTCAAATATTGTTAGTTATGCGTTAAAGAAAAATATAACTATAAATAATAAATTGAGAGAGTTAAGCTTTCTTGGTGCAGAAATATTTATTAGTTGTATAACCTACTATGAAATTAAAAGAGGTTTGATATCTCTCAATGCTACTAAACAATTGGTAGATTTTCATGGATTTTGTAATGATTATCCTGTATTATTTTTAGATGATTTAGAAATTATTGAAAAATCCTGTGAAATTCATGCCAAATTAAAAGCTAAAGGTACTCCTATCCAAGATGCTGACATTTTAATAACAGCTACAGCAATAGTCCGCGATTTAATTCTCGTTTCTAATGATTCTGATTTATTAAGAATTGAAAGACTTAAATTAGAAAATTGGTTGTTATAAAACCGATAAATAGATCCACGATTTATGAACATGATTGATATCTTTTGGGATATCAATCATGAGCATTTTGGAGTAGTGCGATAGCGAACGCATTGCGTCCCGGAGGGAACTAGCGCTCCGTAGGAATCGCCTTAATAATCCGTAACTTGTGGCATAATCATAATGTAAATTTTAGGAATAGAAATTTAAAATTTAGTATAATAATGAATGAGTTAGGATTTACTTGGGATGCACAAAAAGCTGAAAGTAATATTTAAAAACATGGAATTTCTTTTGAAGAAGCAAAATCTGCCTTTATTGATGATAATGCTCGTTTAATTTATGATCCTGATCATTCTCAAGATGAAGATAGATTTATTTTATTAGGAATCAGTGTTTATTATCGCCTTTTAGTTGTTTGTCATTGTTATCGAGAAAATGATTCAATAATTCGGATTATTTCAGCCAGAAAAGCAAATAAACTAGAACAAAAACAATATCAGGAGTTCCTATGAGAGAAAATTATGATTTTTCTAAATCCGTTAAAAATCCCTATCCTAAACAATTAAAAGAAAAAGTTACAATTGATTTAGAAAAGGATATTATTCAATACTTTGAAGAAATAGCTCAAGAAACAGGTATTTCTTATTTGAATTTAATTAATCTTTATTTGCATGAATGTATGGAAAATAAACGCAAGTTATCGTTAATGGAAAGTAACATTATCTCGTTCAAACAACAGTTCAGTTTCTTCTAATTCAGGTAAAATAAGTAATTCCGATAACTTAACTTGAGATTGATTTGATTGAGCAATTTTATGTGTTTCTAACTCATATAACCAACGTTGAAGAATATTATTTTGTTCTTCTATTGGTAAAGTTT
>JANMGZ010000680.1:0-10233 GCA_031374905.1 Dolichospermum sp. OTE_70_metabat_362_sub | reverse complement strand
ACAGGGAATTTATTCCCTGGCTTGAAGGTATTTGACACTATTGAGCAATGCTAAACCTTTACAAATTCTTATCCAAACAGGTTAAGTATGTATATGATGGTAAGATGTGTTATTTATAAACACAACCGTGATCTTTTAGTTATAAATAATCTTTTTGTAACACATACCTTAACTCACTTATGTGACATATTCTAAATTCACAAAAAAACAACGAACTCTTGGCTTTATAAGAGACTAGGCTGAAAACGACCCAGGTTGGGACAGTCTACCACTTCTTCTAACATACCTCTAAGATACAAGGTTGGATTAAGCGACAGCACAAACCCCAGATTATCAAATATTTTGTTGGGTTTCCTTGGGTTAATCCAACCTATGAATCAAGGCTTTTTTGAATTTGGCGAAGGTATTGTTGTTAAAAATTTAGTTACCAAAGCTAATTCTTTAAAAAATGTTACATAAATAGTGTGATCACTCACTATTAAGGTAATATAACCTTAATGAATCTATTATTTTTAATAAAATTTAATAATAATAACCGCCAATTATCCCCAAAAATTAATGTTAGATTTCAACACCTTAATCGAATTTTCCCGCAACAACTGTATAGGCATTTGTGCCTTTCTTGTTCCAGCCAATATCCTGACAACTTTATTAACAATTGTCCTGACGTTCCTAAATTTTCCCATGCGTCAAGTATGGATATCTATCGGATTTGCCTGTCTATTTGCTAGTATCATGCTGCTGCACGTTTATACCTGGTTTATGATTGGTGTGGTCATGCCACCAACGTATATCTTGTTATCCCTAGCAATTACCTGTTTATTAACTAATCTTTTGGTAGTTATCTGGCGAAGAAATTCTCTACAATTGTTTTCTTTGGGTAAGTAATTACAACAAAAGTCAGCATTTTAGAAGTATCTAAAACCTGATATTTGACTTTTTTATAACCTGTCAGAATAGTAGTAAAAATAAAAATTACTATTCTGACTTTTTGTAATACCTATTAATTACAAAGCTTTGCACCTAAAGGATAAAGGATTTTACTACTGACCGCTGATAGCTGCTATAACTAACAGCTTTTTTTCAAGTTTAACAACAGCCACCTCATTGGTTACCATTAATAACCTCCACTTATGCTATAACCTCCACTGTTGCTATAACCTCCACTGTTGCTATAACCTCCACTGTTGCTATAACCTCCACTATTGCTATAACCTCCACTATTGCTATAACCTATACTGGCGCTAAAAATAAAAATTGCACTGACACTTGCGCTGGCGCTAAAACTGGCACTATGATAACCAGCACCAAAATTTTGTACTTCCTCGGTAGCTAGTTCATTAAGGAAACTGGCATCATCATTAAATAAATCATAACCTAGGGGAAGGAGTGGGGATATTTGGATATTAGCCATGATAATTCTTCCTTTATCTATCGTGTTGATTAAAGATAAATTAATAGTCAGAATAGTAGTAAAAATAAAAATTACTATTCTGACTATTGCTAATAGCTGTTAGTTAGCAACTATTTTTTTCAATTCTAATAACCCCAATAATTTCCGCCATAGCTACCCTTAGAATTCTTGTGAGAGTAATTGTTTTTATGAGACCAACAACTATGATGACCTCCACCTATGACACCTTGTACTTCGTCAGTAGCTAATTCATTCAGAAAACTAGCAGCATCATTAAATAAATCATAACCTACAGGAAGTAGTGCGGATATTTGGATATTAGCCATGATAATTTCTCCTTGTATGTATTATCTTGATCAAAGATAAATGAAATCAGATTGAAGATCAGACTTCTTTTCTAAAAGCTTAGATATTTTATTTTCAGGCTTTTTGAAAAGGTCTAATCCCTAACCTATGTTTTGATTCTTCCAAAAATAATTTATAAATTCAAGGCTTTGATCTCAATAGATAAGACTTTATTGAAATATTTTTGTCTTAGCTATTTACGGCAATTAGCAGTTAGAAGATGTTCATTTACAATTTTTTTCAGTTTCCAAAAAGATATGGTAGAGATGTTTCATGCAACATATCTACCATCTCGGTTATTTTTGTTGTGTATTACATTTTCCAGAAAATACCGACTTAATTAAGTTTGTTTTGTCTAAAATACAGGGTATAGGCAACAAATCTCACCCCATCTTTAATTCTGTTTAATTGGTAAATTCTGCCCGTAATTGATTGACAACTCGATCTAATCCCACAGAATGGGCTGCTTTAAATAATAAGCGATCGCCTGGTTGCATAAATGTTTTTAATCTTGTTATTAAATCAGCATGGTTACTGAAACATTCGCAAGATATATTATCGGCACTACTCGCAATAATTTCAGCATCTTTACCATCAACTAATACTAATAAACCATCAAGGTGCAAATTTCTGACCATTTTTCCGACTTTTTGGTGTAGTTCTGGGGATCTTTCTCCTAATTCTTTCATTGCGCCTAAAACTGCAATTTTCCGCTTCCCATTTGTGTCTGCTAACAACTGTAAAGCGGCTAACATAGCTTCTGGGGCAGCATTATAGGTTTCATCTAAAATCACCACATCATTAGGTAAAGTGAAGCGTTGACTTCTACCTGTGGGCATATTCACCATGATACCAGATTGTAATAATTGCCAATCAATTTCTAATACCTTAGCTACTGCTAAAGCTGCTAAAAAATTGGTAGCGTTGTGACGACCAGGTAAAGGCAAAGATAGACGCATTCCGGCAACTTCTACAATGTCATTATCAATTAATGTGCCTTGAATATCGCCACCAGAAAAACCATAACTGATTACTTTTCCTTGCCAAAACCTAGCGGCTGTCTCCATTAATAATGGATTGTCATGATTGAGAATAGCGATACTATCACTTGGCATTGTCGCCAATAATTCACATTTAGCTTCGGCGATCGCTTCTTCTGAACCAAGTAACTCAATATGTGCTGTGCCTACATTGGTAATTACCCCAATTGTCGGCCTCGCAATTTCAGTTAATTCAGCAATTTGTCCCCTTCCCCGCATTGCCATTTCAATCACAGCAAAGTCATTTTCTCTACCCATTTCTAAAAGGGTTTTGGGAACACCAATTTCATTATTAAAATTCCCATAGGTTTTATGAACTTTTCCTGTAGTGGCTAAAACTGCGGAAATTAGTTCTTTAGTGGTAGTTTTTCCTACTGAACCAGTGATGCCAATTACAGGAATAGCAAAGCTTTCACGCCACCATTTAGCAATTTGTTGATATGCCTTTAAAGTGTCTTTAACTCGCAAAACCGGAAAACCGGGATTTTCATAAGCATAATCTACTATGGCAACTATAGCCCCTTTAGCGATCGCTGTTGGCACAAAATCATGTCCATCAAACTTTTCTCCTCGTAAAGCCAAAAAGACCTCACCAGGCTGTAAAATCCGGGTGTCTGTTTGGATAGCACTGCATAAAGTAGATGCAGATATATTCACAGGTTCAGCTATAAGAACTTCAACTAGTTGAAAGATATTGATAGAGACTGGCATACTGATAAATAGATAAGGTATTTTAAAAATATTTACATTAACAGGTATTGTGCTGAATTAACAGAATTTGAATATAAACTTTAGCAACTCTAAAATTAGGTGTATCTCTATGATGACACCTACCTGAGTTCGGTGTTAGGAGTTAGGAGTTCGGAGTTAGGACTTCGGAGTGCGGAGTTTGGTGTTTTTCCTTGACTTTTTTGGTGATGGGTACGGAAACAGTGATCGTATGAATTGTTTCTGGAGCGATCGCCATTCTGTAAAAATCAAGCAAATCAAAAGAATCCTACAAATCATAGTTCAGACGTTTTAACATAAATATGTCAACAAAATTTTTCACAAATAGTGAAGAAAACACCCTAATTAACAAGTTTGCAGGGGTGTTTACATATAATCCTAATATTCAATATTTTGATGCTTTAGTAGGCTATTTTAGGGCATCAGGTTATTTTAGAATTAGACCATTTTTAGATAGAGTTCCAACTATTAGAATATTAGTGGGAATCAATATTGATAAAATGCTGGCTGATGCTCAAAAATCTGGACTAGAATTTTTTAAACATGATGAAAAAACCAAAGCAGATTTTATCAAAGAAATTCAAAAAGATATTGAAAATGCTAATTATGATCAAAAGACTGAAACAGGGATTCTCCAATTCATTGATGACATAATTCAAGGCAAAATTAAAGTTAAAGCACATCCAGAAAAAAAGATTCACGCTAAGGTTTATATTTTACGTCCTGAACCATTTAATCAACATACACCAGCTACAGCAATAACTGGTTCTTCTAATCTCACAGATGCCGGTTTAGGTGGGGGCAATTTTTACAATTATGAATTTAATGTGCAATTAACAGAATATGATGATGTCCAATTTGCAACAGCAGAATTTGAAAAACTTTGGGCTGAATCTGTGGATATATTACCAATTGATATTAAAAATATTACTAAAGAAACTTATTTGAATGCAGAAACAACTCCCTTTGAATTATATATAAAATTGCTGAGTGAATATTTTAGCGATAACATTAATTATGATGCTGATTCCATTGGTGATTTACCCGAAAACTTTAAAAAACTTTCTTATCAAGTTGATGCTGTAAATGAAGGTTTTAATATGTTAATAAAACACAATGGCTTTATTTTAGCTGACGTGGTGGGATTAGGTAAAACAGTCATTGCAGCAATGGTAGCTAAAAGGTTTTTAATGGAAAATGGTCGAAACAATACGAAAATCTTAGTTGTTTATCCTCCAGCAGTAGAAAAGAACTGGAAAAATATTTTCAAATATTTTAATATTGACAAATATACTAAATTTATAACTAATGGTAGTCTTGATAAGATATTAACGGAACATCAAGATTATTGGACAAAAGAAGAGTATGATTTAGTGATAGTTGATGAATCTCATAAATTTCGTAATCATAAAACTGGGGCTTTTCAAAACTTGCAATTAATTTGCAAAAGTCCCAGAATAAATCAAGGTTTGATTGTCGGTAATCAAAAAAAGGTAATTTTAGTATCTGCAACACCTTTAAATAATCGTCCAGATGATATTTTTTATCAAATCCAAATGTTTCAAGACGCGAGACAGTCAACTTTACCAATTACAAATTTAACTGCTTTTTTCAATCCTTTAATGGAACAGTATAAAAGTTTGAAACGATTTGAAGAATTAGATGTTAATAAACTGAGAATGATTTATGGAGAAATTAGAACCAAGGTAATTGAACCGATTACTATTAGAAGAACTAGAACAGATTTAGAAAATATTATTGAATATAAATTAGATTTAGCAGCACAAGGAATTATATTTCCTCAAGTAGAACCACCTCAAAAAGTGGAATATCTCATGGATGAAAAATTAAATGAGTTATTTCATAAAACTGTAATTTGTCTGACTGATAAAGAACAACTTACATATAGTCGTTATCAAGCTATAGCAGGTTTAAATCCAGAAATTCAAAGTAAGTATTATGAAAATGCGGAAACGGTATCTAAATCCTTAGCATTTATCATGAAAACCCAATTAGTGAAAAGATTAGAAAGTAGTTTTTATGCTTTTAAAAAATCATTAACTAATTTTCAACAAGCTACAGATAGAATGATTGCTATGTTTGCAAATGATAAAATATTCATAGCCCCTGATACCAATATTAACAAGTTATTAGATAAAGGTTGGAGTGAGGAAGAAATTGAAAAAGAAATTGAGAGACTAAGCGAAGAAAACCCTAAAAATCAAACTTTTAAAAGTACAGATTTTCAGCCTGGTTTTATAGAAAGCTTAGAGAAAGATGCTCAAATTTTACAAGAATTGGTAAAAGATTGGAATGCTATAGAAAATGATCCCAAATTAGATGTATTTATTACTAAATTAAATAACCTATTTTTTGATAAAAAGACCAATTTAGAAGGTAAATTAGTTATATTCTCGGAATCAAAAGATACTGTTGATTATTTAGCCCAAGCTTTAAAAGATAAATTTAGAAAAGATGTATTAGTAGTTTCCAGTGAAAATAGAAAACAACTTTATGATACCATTGTTACTAATTTTGATGCTAATTGTGCGGTAGATAAACAAGTGAATGATTACAGCATTATCATTACCACAGAAGTTTTAGCCGAAGGTGTAAATTTACATCGTTCTAATGTGATTATTCACTATGATACACCTTGGAACTCAACTAAATTAATGCAGAGAATTGGCCGAGTTAATCGGATTGGAACAAAAGCAAATGCAATTTATAACTATGTTTTTTATCCTTCCGCACAAGGAGATTCACAAATTCAATTAAACAAAACTGCTTTTATGAAAATTCAGGCTTTTCATACTGCATTTGGGGAAGATAATCAAGTATTTTCCACTGATGAAATTTTAGATGAAGTTAAACTTTTTAGCGGAACTTATCAGGAAGAACAAGACGAAAGATTAAAATTTCTATACTTTTTACGAAACTTTAGAAAAAAACATAAAGCTTGGTTTGATAAAATCAAAAAAATGCCATTAAAATCAAGAGTCGGAAGAAATTCCACCGCAATTAAAAAACCTAATTTAGAAAATGGCACAGTTGCATTTTTAAAGACAGATAAAAAGTTTGAATTTTATTGGATAGATAGTCATAACCAACCCAAAGAAATTACACCTTTAGCAGCATTTAAAATATTTGAAGCTGAGGAAAATGAAAAAAATGGCGAATTAATTCCTAATCATCATGATCATGTGAATAAAGCTATTGAACATTTTGAAAATATTGAACATAAGTTGGTACAATCACAAATAGATCCAGAAGCGTTAGGTAGTGTAGCCCAAAATGCTAAGAAGTTCCTGTCTCAAATTATTAATCATCCCAAAATAACGGAAAATCAAAGGGAAAATATTAAAAATATTATCATTTTAATTGATATAGGAAAATACACTAATTTACCTGCTGATGTTGACAAGTTACAAAAGAAAAAGTTAAAATTAAATGCTGCTATTTTAGAACTTGATAAAATTGCTCAAAAATATAGTGTAGATTTATCCAATGTGCAAAAAGGAGAAAAAAGAAAGGTTGAAAAACCAGTATTAATTATTTCTGAATCTTTTATGCAATAATCTTACCCCTTTCCTAATATGGTAACAATACAACTAAGACAATTAACTGTACCACCAGGACATAGAATTATATTACACAATATTTCCTGGCAGGAATTTGAAGAAATATTAATAGAATTAGGAGAAAATCGTGCTAGTAGATTAGCTTATTATCAGGGGAATTTAGAAATTAAAATGCCGTTACCTAAGCATGAAGTAGCGAAAGTTATTATTGGGGATTTAGTTAAAATAATTCTAGAGGAATTAGAAATTGATTGTGAATGTTTTGGTTCAACTACTTTTAAACGTCAAGATATGAATAGTGGAATAGAACCAGATGATTCATTTTATATTAAAAATCATGTACAGATGATTGGTAAGGAAAAGATTGATTTAAATATTGATCCTCCTCCTGATTTAGTGATAGAAATTGATGTTACTTCCAAAACACAATTAGATGCTTATTTGGCTTTAGCAGTTCCCGAAATATGGCGATATGAAAATGATAAATTACAGATTAATATTTGGCAAGATGGTAAATATATAGAATCCGTAATTAGTCCTAATTTTCCTAATTTACCAATTGCGGAAATCATTCCTAAATTTGTTGAAGAAAGTCGGATTATGGGGAGAAGTCCTACTTTGAGGAAGTTTCGACAGCAATAAGAAAGTTTATTTAAACCTCCGAATATAATTCGGTGCTACACAAACAAAGTCCACCTGCGTGGACTAAAAGATAATATAATTAACCTGCGTAGGCAGGTTTTGTCTGTGTAGATGCGTACTCTTCGAGAAGCAAGCTACGCGTCAGCGTGCCGGAAGCATCTTTCCAATCGCCTTTTTAAATTAACCAAATAAATCCATATCAATATTATGAAAAAACAACAAATTCAAGACTTATTTAATCAACGTTACAATCAAGCTACATGGAAGCAATTTTTGGGACAAGCATTTGCTAATGTTCAGTTATTAGCAACTTCTGAAAACTTGACAGGTATTGATGATAATGTTGCTGCTAATGCTCAAAAATTAGGCTATATATTACTTGATGAAAATGGTATTGATAGACAAATTGCAGTCTATGAAGTTACACTTGCACAGGGGATTATTTTAGAACGGAATCGGGTAGGATTAAGAAATTTATTGCGTAAATATTGGAGAAATATTGATGCTGCTTTGATTGTTTATCATCATCCTCAAGATACAAATTGGCGGTTTACTTATGTTTCTGAATTGACGGGTTATAATGCTGAGGGTGAATTTATTCAAATCAAAACCGAACCTAAACGCTATACTTATATATTAGGTAAAGGTGAAAGTACCAGAACTGCGTTAGAACGGTTTGAACGTATTATTAATAAAGGTAGTAAGGCTACTTTAGATGATGTCAAAGAAGCGTTTTCTGTAGAAAGACTTTCTAAAACATTTTTTGATGAATATAAAAAGCATTATAATGATTTCTGTAAATATATCATTTCCCAACCTGGTATTTCTCAAACTATATTTAATGGTGATGAAAAAGCTATTCGTGATTTTAGTAAAAAATTATTAGGAAGGATTGTATTTTTATATTTTATCCAGAAAAAAGGCTGGTTAGGTGTACCAGAAAATGAAATTTGGGGAACAGGAGATCATCATTTTTTAACTAATCAGTTTGAATGTTTTACCCATAAGGAACTTTTTTATCAAGATTTTTTATCTGTGCTGTTTTTTGATACTTTAAACACAAAACGCCCCAATGATTTAATTGAACTTGTTAAAAATCAACCTTGTAGAATACCCTATTTGAATGGGGGTTTATTTGAGGAAGAGAATCCCAATCATCGTAATTTGATTTTTGATGATCATTTATTTGCAGATTTATTTAACTTTTTTGATCAGTATAATTTTACTATTTATGAAGATGATCCTCATGATCATACTATAGCGGTTGACCCGGAAATGTTGGGACATATTTTTGAGAACTTACTAGAAGATAATAAAGATAAAGGTGCATATTACACCCCGAAAGAAATTGTCCATTATATGTGTCAGGAAAGTTTGATTGAATATCTAAATACCTATTGTCTAAACTGTGATTTTTCTGATTTAGGGATTACTTTGATAGAAGAAACTCAAAAAGAGTTGATTACACAATTCATCAAAAACAAAGAAATAAATATAAATATTCTCGAAAAATCCAGCAAATCAAAGGAATCCTCTAAATCATGGTTCAGACATTTGAACACAGCATTGGATAAGGTAAAGATTTGTGATCCTGCTATTGGTTCGGGTGCTTTTCCTATGGGTTTGTTACATGAAATATTTACCGCAAAACAAACTTTACATACTTTTGAATTTGGGAATACAACTAATTTTCATGCTTCGACTGTGAAATTAAATATTATCCAAAATAGTATTTATGGTGTAGATATTGAACGCGGTGCTGTGGATATTGCTAGATTACGTTTTTGGTTAAGTTTAATTGTAGATGAACCTGAACCGAAAGCTTTACCTAATCTTGATTATAAGATTATCGTAGGTAATAGTTTGGTGAGTAAGTTAGGTGATGATATTATTGATATTGATTGGGAAATGAAAGATGTTAAACAAGGAAGTATCTTGGTTGATGTTTTCAAACCTGGAGAAATTTTAACAAAAATCAGCGATAAACAAAAGCAGTTTTTTAGTCCAGATAGCGATAAGAAAACATTAGCTACTGATATCCGTAATTTGAAAATTGATTTACTGATAAGTCAATTAGAATTGATGATTAAAAGTAAAGGTATGGAAGATAAACCCACTGGTAAGGGTAAAACTTTAACTAAGCAAACAGAAATTTATTTACAAACTATTGGTTGGAAACAAAATATTCAGGAATTGAAAGCACTCAAACATAAATCTGATGAATTTCTTGATTTCTTTGATTGGAAGTTAGATTTTCCTGAAGTCATGAATCAGCAGGTTGTGAAAAAGGTGGGTTTTGATATTGTTATTGGTAATCCTCCTTATATTCAATTGCAAAAAGATGGTGGTAAATTAGCTGATATGTTTGTTAATCAAGGTTTTGAAACCTTTGAACGCAAAGGAGATATTTATTCTCTTTTTTATGAAAAAGGTATTCAATTAGCAAAAATAGAAAGCGTTTTAATGTATATTACTTCTAATA
>JANMGZ010000662.1:0-10470 GCA_031374905.1 Dolichospermum sp. OTE_70_metabat_362_sub | reverse complement strand
GTAATCGAAAAATTACCATTTCAACGAGTAAATTTCTGTGCAATCGCCATTTTATGGTCTAATCAGATTTTTAATCACCTGATTTTTTTGACCTGGACGCTTGTAAATCAGAGCCTTTTAGGGAATGAAACAGCCCTGGGGTTGGGGGTGGGGTTCTTGTACCTCATAACATCGGGAAGTGCTGTATGTAATTCCTGCATGAGTTATACCGCTACGATGAAGAATAACAAAATCATCATCATGAGTAATCAAGATCCGGTTTTCAGATAAAGCAAAGGCAATTTCTTCTCTGTCTGATACACCAATTAATCCGGCTTCTGAAGTTGTAGTAACATTGACTCCTCGACGACGTAAACCCAACGCTATTCTTGTATCTACTCGCTTTGGGACTGGGAGGGGAGTATTCCCTACCTTAAATTTCGTAATACCAAATATCCTCTTGTTTCACGATAATTCGATGCAGAGGAAGTCTATCAATCAATCCCTCCTGTTCCAATTGTCCTAGCAAACGAGTGATAGTCACACGAGTAGAACTGATCAATGCAGCTAAATCTTCATGAGTTAGACGCATATCAATTAAACGTCCTTGTTCTACTTCTGAGCCAAATTTTTTTGATAACCATCCTAATAGTTGAATCAGCATAGTCTCGACTTTTTTATGGCTGCGAATCACCATTAATTCTTCTGCTTGTTGAATATGATAAAGCAAAGTCTGTGTGAGTTGATGCCAATCATCCACAGGTAAAACAGTTGCTTCTACTTTGGTTAAACATTCCATCCGATAGGGCTTCATTTTCGAGAGAACTTCACCAACCACATCCCCCTGTCCCCATAATCCCAAAGCTACTGTCGTACCGTCTTCTAGATAAGTGTATGTCATCACAAAACCGCTTTCTATTTGCCATACGGCATTTTTTCTAACGGGCAATAGCGATCGCCTGGTGAAAATCTTTTGAGTATTGTTACTAAATGATGGAGTTAAACCTGTGTATAATGACATCAGCGTATATATTACTAATTTACGATGTGTTAACCGTAGTATACATTATTCTTGAGCTAAAAAGTATTGTGTTCAAGTAATTTATCGAAAATATTCAGCAATTTTGAGAATCTTGCAGACAATCACTCTAAATCCGATAGAGTTATGGTATTTTACTTATTACAGGTGTGGCTCTATCACATCTGACACCTAAAAGTAAAATAATTGCGGTTAACAACCGATAAATCTATCAATGTACAGTAGTATTCTGAATACAGATTTGAATAGTCAAAACTACGCTCTTCTGGATCTTTCTGCAAAAGTGGAATACGCGCTTCTAGCACTGTTAGAACTAGCCAGCCATCACGATAAAAAAGTGCCTCTAACCATGAACGAGATTGCGGCCAAGCAACCTATACCGGAACGCTATCTCGAACAGATTCTCACTCAAGTGCGACGTGCGGGTTTGGTACAGAGTCAACGTGGCTCAAAAGGCGGTTTCTTGTTAACGCGTGAGCCTTGGCAAATTACTGTGCTAGAAATTGTCACCTTGGTGGAAGGTGAACGGAAAGAGAAAGAAAGTTCCCAGACTCCGACGATAGAAAAGACTTTAGTTGTAGAAATCTGGGAACAAGCTAACGTGGCTTCAATTGAGGTTTTGCGTAGCTATACACTCCAAGATTTGTGTCAGGAAAGAGAGACTCGCGCTCAAAATAATCCCATGTATTACATTTAGTTACCAAGAGGTATAGCAATGCGAATAGCTAAAAATATCACTGAGTTAGTCGGCAAAACGCCCTTAGTACAGTTAAACAAAATTCCCCAAGATGCAGGAGCATTGGCGCAGATTGTTGTCAAACTAGAAAGTATGAATCCTGCGGCTTCTGTTAAAGACAGAATTGGCGTGAGTATGATTCAAGCAGCAGAGAAACAAGGCTTAATTATTCCTGGCAAAACTACTTTAGTTGAGCCAACTTCTGGGAATACAGGCATTGCTTTAGCAATGGTTGCAGCCGCTAAAGGCTACCGTTTGATTTTAACGATGCCGGATACAATGAGTCAAGAACGGCGATTGATGCTAAGAGCGTATGGGGCGCAATTAGAGTTAACACCAGGGGTAGAGGGAATGCGGGGAGCTATTTCTAAAGCCACAGAAATCGTCGCTATCACCCCTAATGCCTATATGTTGCAACAATTCAGCAATCCTGCTAACCCCCAAATTCACGCTCTCACCACCGCTGAAGAAATTTGGCATGATACAGATGGAGAAGTTGACATCCTCGTGTCAGGAGTAGGTACTGGGGGAACAATTACGGGTGTGTCTGAAGTAATTAAACAACGCAAACCCAGTTTTCAAGCAGTAGCAGTTGAACCAGTTAATAGCCCAGTATTAGCAGGTGGAAAAGCCGGTCCACACAAAATTCAAGGTATTGGCCCCGGATTTATTCCCGCTATTTACCGTTCAGAACTGATAGATGAAGTCATTCAAGTCTCAGATGATCAAGCGATTATCTACAGTCGGCGGTTAGCAAAAGAAGAAGGACTGTTATCAGGAATTTCTGCTGGTGCGGCTTTATATGCAGCGCTGGAACTGGCCAAGCGTCCAGAAAATGCCAATAAGTTGATAGTTATGGTACAGCCTAGCTTTGGTGAACGCTACCTGAGTACCTCATTATTTCAAGATGCCGATGAGAATGAATGGTTAACTAAACTTTGAAAATTTAATCATTGGTGATAGAAATAATTACTTCCTCTTCTCCTTTATCTTGGTTACTATCATTTCTTCTCACCAAAAACAATAAACAAATACAACTACCAAGGAGTTTTAACGGACTTAAAGCTTTACTTTTCCAGACAATTACAACCCCTAAACCCATCAGCACAAATGGCACAAGATAATTACCATACTTGGTAAGAAAATCAGCTATTTTTTGCTGATGGGTTAGCTGGTATGCCACATAACACCAAATGGCTAAAAGGAAAAAAAATAAACTGATAATTATTAAAAACTCCTCTAATTGAGTGCTAGAAAATAATGGTATATAAATGCTAATATTATCACTGCCATTAGCCACCGTTATCGCTGCCACAGTGTAAATTTGTGGTGTTAAAAAAGATGGTGTTATTTCCTCTGACACATCAGCTAATTGTTCAGTTTGCTTATTCACCAAACTACTGATACCAATAGCAATAGGAATTAAGCCTAATAAACCAATCCATGATTGAGGCAGAATCAATCCACCAAATAACCCAGGTAAACTGAAGATGACGAGCATAGTAAAACCTAAATATTGACCAACAACAATTTGCCAAGGGCCAAAATTTTCATCTACTTGAGAAAAAAACACCAACAGAATCAAAATATCATCAATATTAGTGGCTATGAAGGCAACTACCCCAGTAATAATTGCTGTCAATAAATTATTCATTTTAGATAATTTTAATAGTCATTACTTAAATTATGTAAGTTGGGTTGACGCAAGGAAACCCAACATTTTTGTTATTGCCAACATTTTCGGTATTTTGTTGGGTTGCGCTGTCGCTTAACCCAACCTACATTTTTTTAATTTAAATTTAGTGTTCCAAATATTGCTATCTTGATAAATAGTATATTTTTGAATTTTACCATGAATAAGTTTGCTACTGCTTTTATAGAAGGGATAATTGCCTTTGCTGCTACTAATATTGACGACATCATTATTCTGCTCCTATTTTTTTCGCAAATAGATAGAAATTTTCGGCGTAGACATATTTTTATTGGTCAATATCTTGGCTTTACAGCTATTATTATCCTCAGCTTACCAGGTTTTTTTGGTGGCTTAGTCATCCAGCGAGAATGGATTGGATTACTAGGAATATTACCAATTGCAATTGGAATCAAGCAATTAGTAAATCGGGAAGAAGAAAATACAGAATTGCAGACAGTGAATACTGAAATGAATAGCCCTCAATCTTCTTTTTTATTTAGCATTCTACATCCCAACACTTATAAAATTGCGGCTGTGACAGTTGCTAATGGGGGAGATAATATTAGTATTTACATACCCCTATTTGCAGGTCAAAATATTGTGGGTTTAGGAATAATTTTGGCGGTATTTTTTGGCATGGTAGGGGTTTGGTGCGGTATTGCTTATTTATTAACTCGTCAACCTAACCTTAGTTATATTTTAAGTCGCTATGGTCAGGCTATTGTTCCTTTTGTATTGATTGGTTTGGGGTTATTTATTATGTACGAACGAGGGACATTTAATCTATTATTTTGATAAATAAATTAAAACGTAGAGAGATGAGAAGTTAATTATGCCTGGGCGACTAATTTCCAACTTACCATCATTAAGATGCTATAGATAATAAATCTGAGCGGACGTTGAGGGGTGATTTCACAAAGTTTCGCACCAATGAGAACTCCGGGAACAGAACCTATCCAAATAGGTATGACTAGACTCCAATCAACAGTTCCTAAAGTCAGATGTCCCAGGGATGTAAATATGAGTAAAATGGCTGCTTGAGTAATATCTGTACCTACTAATTTTCGGGCATCTAACCGGAAAAATGCTATCAAAGCTAAGGCAAACATAGAACCTGATGAAACACTTGTCATTCCCACACAAAAGCCTAAAATTGCGCCAATAAGTAAGGATAGAAAACGTCCTTTATTCGTTTTTAAATTTAATTTTGGCAATTCGGGTAAATTGATTTTTGGAAAAAATGTCATCAACAACATTTGGATTAATGCTGTCAATGTAACTATCAAAATCATTACTCCTAGTAACCGCAGCAAGAGGCTATCTAGGTTATGGTCTCCACTTTGTCTGAGTTGGTATAAAACTCTTACACCCAACAGCGAACCAGAAACACTACCCATTGATAGCCATTTTACTACTTCTAAATCAAGGGTTTTTTGTTGCCAGTGTTTTACTCCCCCTACTACTTTCATTAATGTGGCTGCAACGACATCAGAACTAATAGCAATAGAAGGTGGGACTTGAAACACAAAAATTAACATGGGAGTGATCAAAGATGCACCACCTATTCCTGTTAAACCCACGATGATGCCAATAAAAAAGCTGAAGCCTGGTAGTAATAAGTAGTCCATATTGATATGAGTGTAAGGTAGTTGAGAACTGAAGAAGATAAGCTTGAATAGACTCAATTTTATGAATACAAAAAATCGCTGTCTAAGTTTGTTCAGAATGAGTTTTTATAAATCTTGTAAGTAGACTTTAATTACACCTGAAGGATAATTTTTTAGCCTAAGTGTTGAAAGATACCCTAGTTATGACAATTTTTTATAAAACTACGGTATCTCGATCAACTTACTGTATTATAAACTTATAAATAATAAAATGTCTAGTATCAATATCTATAAAGTTGTCCTAGAGGATGTTTGAAAAGCGACTAGAAGTCGCAGCTACACAGACAACACTCATCTACATGGGTTTTAAACTCTTAATTTTTCATTAGTTCACGCAGGTGGTGAGACCAGTCCTGTAGGAGGGTTTCCCGGCGTAGGGAACTGGCGTTCGCGTAGCGTGCCGGAGGCATTTACCCTAAGGGACTTTGTTTGTGTAGTAGTGACTTCTAGTCGCCGGAAATTTTTCTACTTGTATGCTGGATAGAATTATGAATAAACTAAAAAAAAGTCGGGGTGAAAGCAAGTCACCGCTTGATTTTCTGAAAAACCTGTTAGTTTCCCATTGGCGTTCTTTGTTGCTGATGTTTATGGGTGTGTATTTGCCTTTGCAGGTTGTGGAAATCCTGGCGTTGAAGATTTGGCAAAATAAAGGTGTCTTTCCCTGGGATATGCCAATTTTGCTGGCAATTCACTCTACAGCTAATCCACAACTGGATCTTTTTGCCGTATTGCTGACTAAGTGGGGATCATTCTGGACTGCGTTACCTATATTAAGTGCGATAGCTCTATTATTATGGAAGCGGAGAAGGTGGAGAACTCTTGCTTACTTACTAATTACAGCTTGCGGAAATTTGCTTATTAACCGCACAGCCAAAGAATTTATGCACCGAGTGCGTCCCCACTTATGGGTATCAAAAGCACCTGAATTTGATTATGCTTTTCCTAGTGGTCACGCCATGACAAGCATGACACTAGTAGCAATTTTAATAATTTTAACTTGGCATCGTCCTTGGCGTTGGTTAGTCCTAACTATTGGTAGTTTGTACCTCTTAGCCATTGCTTGGACACGCCTTTATCTTGGGGTTCACTTTCCTAGCGATATTCTCGCCGGTTGGATGGTTGCGTTAGCTTGGGCTATTGGTGTCAGTCTCATTATCAAACCTAATTTGCATAGGCTTACTGCTGTTAATAGCAGCATAGAAACTGAAACCACTCTGCTACCTGAAGAAAAATAGTTAAGCATGAAAAATTAAAAATCAGACTGCGTAGGTTGGGTTAAGCGACAGCGCAACCCAACTCTAGCAGTATTCACTTAAATGAGATACATCATAATCCCCTCCTCGCTTGCGGGGAGGGGGTTGGGGGTGGGGTTCTTGTATCTCACTCAACCGATAACCGCTATAAGTCTTGATGATGTTGGGTTTCCTTGCGTCAACCCAACCTACTGGACTAAGGACTATTAAGCTTTTTTAGTAGGTGCGTTAGTAACTTTTGCATCTATAACTGCTTGGGTAACATTAGGAATAAACCAGTTAACCTCACCAGCGTTAAGAATTTGTGTCCCAACCGGATTAAATTCAATTGCACTTGTATCTGGGTTGGTTTTTAATACCAACTTATTGCCATTAGAAACTTTAATGACAACACCACCAGTTAACTCTTCCTTTTCTCCATTCAAACCTAAAGCCACAGCTTTAACATCTGTTGGTAGATAGATTCCTTTGCAATTCCATCTATCTTTTGTCGTCATCCCGTCAGCTAAAAAATATAATGCTGCACCATTCGAGTAATTATCATCTTCCAAATTTGGTTGGGTTCCATATATAGCTAGAGATTTTCCTGTTTGATTGCTACATTGTCCCCAGTCAATTCCTGACTCAAAAGCAGATTTTTGAAATTCTAAATCATTAATTTTTTGATCAATTTCTTCTGGTGTATAACCAGTTAATGGGGTTTGTGTAGCTTTCGCTGTTTGTAATTGGTGCAGTTGTTGATTCAGTGTGATGTAATCAGGATTTTTTTTGTATCTTGGCGGATCTGCCAACGCAGATTCAGCAAATAGTAGACTGACACACAATATGGCAATCATCAATATGTATTTCAAACTTTTCATAGCAGTGATTCCTAGCTTGATTGATAATAGTTAGCTTATTATCCGCATGAGTAGAAGTAGGCAAGAGTTAAAGAAGGTGACAGAAATAATTTCTCTGCCCAAAATAAAACTACAACGTCATAATTATTTCTACTCACTGAACAATGAGCAATTTCAAATTACCATCATCAATCCAGATTTGCAACAATATCATTTGGATTGTTGTGATACCCAGTGTTTGATCTAAATTACATATTTGTCTAGACTTAGATTCCAATATATTCAAGGGTTTTCGTCATATATTACGCCAATTTCCTCATAACTATATAGTGTATTTTCGTATACTAAAAACAATTATTTTAAAAATATTTTTATATATAAATTCATTCACCCAAACTCCGATGATCTTTTGAGGATTTAACAATTAAAAATAAATTCTCAAAAAAATAATCCGAAATACTTGCATAATAGAAATACATCAGGTACTATTTGAGTTGTCAAAGAAAACACATCCCACAATAGTAACTGCAAGTAATAGATATGGGGGTTATCTATAAAATGGCAGTTGCAGATTATTACTAAAGCGAATTTTGAATATCAACTACAAAGAATTCGTCTAAATAATCGAGAAGTTATAACTAAAATTAGCTATAGCTTCATAGAGACACGAAATTAATCGTTGTCTAATAGACCTCTTGCCAGACAGAAAAAGGAAGATTTGATATTTCTATTCGTCACTATCAATTATTTATCAGACAGAAATCAAAATCTCCCTATTACCTATCTATATATGCGTCATTTAAAATTGGCTAAACATAAAAATGAGACAAGAAATATCTTCCCATCAAAGTATTCATGGATTACGCTCAAATTGCCTATCTTTCTCGGAAGTGTTAGCGCAATCATTTGCTGTAATTGCCCCGACAACTGTACCAGCATCTAATATTGGCTTGATTGTGGCACTTTCAGGAAATGGGACCTGGCTAAGTTTTGTGATTGGGCTGGTGGGGCTATTATTGGTAAGCGTTAACATTAACCAATTTGCTAGTCGTTCCGCGTCTCCAGGTTCTCTGTATTCCTACATTACCCAAGGTTTAGGCCCAACAGCGGGCGTAATTTGTGGTTGGAGTTTAGTGCTGGCTTATTTATTTACAGGAATGTCCGTTCTGTGCGGATTTGCTAATTTTAGTGGAATGCTAATTGGTCATTTGGGGATTCATCCTTCTAGCATCACACTGTTAGCTATTGGTGCCGGAATTTCCTGGTATGCAGCTTACAAAGATATCCAACTTTCGGCTGTAGCCATGCTGTGGTTAGAAGCTGCTTCCCTGGTTTTGGTAAGTATCTTATGTATCATCATTTGGGCGCACAAAGGTTTTGCTGTGGATATGTCCCAAATCACCCTTTCTGGTGTGACTCCCGGTAGTGTAGCCACAGGGCTGGTATTAGTAATGTTTGGTTTTTCCGGCTTTGAAAGTGCCACTAGCTTGGGAGATGAAGCCAAAAAGCCATTACGCACTATACCTAGAGCCGTTATGGGTAGTGTTATCCTTGCAGGGCTATTTTTTATTTCCACCACTTATATAGAAATTCTGGGTTTTCAAGGTACGGGAATTTCGATTACTGACACTGAAGAACCTTTAGGTTTTCTTTCCCGACAAGCAGGAGTGGGTTTTTTGGGAGAATTGGTAGCTTTAGGGGCGTTGTTTAGTTTCTTCGCTTGCATTCTTGGCAGTATCAATCCTGCGGCTAGAGTAGCTTTTTTAATGGCTCGTCATGGTTTGTTTCATGCCTCTTTAGGTAACGCTCACGCAGATAATAAAACACCTCATGTTGCCGTTACGATATGTTCGCTTTTGACATTTTTTATCCCAGCAATGATGTCTTTCTTTCACATCAAACTATTCGATTGTATGGGCTATTTGGGGGCTATTTGTAGCTATGGATTTCTAACTGTTTATATTCTGATTTCCGTTGCTGCTCCAGTCTATCTCTACAAAATCAAAAAACTCCGTCCCATAGATGTGCTGTTTGCTGTGTTAGCTGTGGCGTTTATGATGATCCCAATTGTCGGTAGTGTGGGGATTCCTGGTAGTAGCCTATTTCCCATGCCGGAAGCTCCTTATAATATCTTTCCTTACTTGTTCTTGTTCTATCTTTCTGTTACTTGTGGTTGGTTCTTTATCAAGAAACAGCGTTCTCCCCACTTAGCAGCAGGAATCAGTCAAAGAGTTAATGATATTCATGCCCGATTCGCCGAAAGAAATAACTATTAAGAATTGGGGCATTGCATAATGACGGTATGAATTATGTTTCGCGCAAAGGTACAAAGGAGCAAAGACGCAAAGGTTGAGATTTTGATACTTTTCGTGGCGTAGCCATATTTTATATTTTCATACTTCAATTCATCAACGCCAGAATGGGTAATTGGTAATTGAGAATAATCAATATCAATCCTTAATTAACCTCTATTTCTCATCCAAAATCCACAATCTAAAATCGCTATGAGTATAGTAACTGCAATTAGTACCGGAGCAATGGCTTTTAGTGCCACTAACATTGATGATTTAGTCATTTTGACCTTGTTTTTCTCCCAGGTAAATGCTAAGTTTCGCCGTTGGCATATTATTATCGGTCAGTATCTAGGTTTCACCGCTTTAATTTTGGCTAGTTTGCCTGGTTTTTTTGGTGGATTAATCTTACCCCGTCCTTGGATTGGCTTATTTGGTTTAGTTCCAATCATCATGGGGATCAAAAGTTTAATGAATCAAGAAGAGGATGAGTCAGAGGATGTGGAGACAGATCCAGAAGTTGCAGAACAATCGCTCTGGGCGAAGTTTTTCAATTTGCAAACTTATAGTGTTGCGGCTGTGACATTTGCCAATGGAACAGATAATATTAGTATTTATGTGCCGATATTTGCCAGCAGTAATTGGCAAAGTCTATTAGTAATTTTGGGTGTTTTCTTTTCATTAGTGGGGGTGTTGTGTTACGTAGCACATAAGTTAACTCATAATCAAGGTTTGGCTAATCTTTTCACAAAATATGGTAATCGTTTCATGCCCTTTGTCTTAATTGGATTAGGTACTTTTATTTTCCTCGATAGTCACAGTTTTAGTCTCCTTAATCTTATTCATAGATAAATTCCGTTTTCTGCTTACATCCTGCTGACCAAAATTATCAAGGTTCATAAATATAGACTAAAAAAAGGGGAATTCAAATTGAGCATATTAGCATTTTCTTTACTGGTTTGGTTGGGATCAT
>JANMGZ010000653.1:0-2710 GCA_031374905.1 Dolichospermum sp. OTE_70_metabat_362_sub | reverse complement strand
CAGCACCTCATCCTGATGATATCAACGATTTGAAAACCGCCCGCGCTCAAGCTTATGATTTAGTTTTAAATGGGTTTGAAGTTGGTGGTGGAAGTTTGCGAATTTATCAGCGAGAAGTTCAAGAACAGGTATTTGCAGCTATTGGTTTATCAACGGAAGAAGCACAAAGTAAATTTGGTTTTTTGTTGGAAGCTTTTGAATATGGAACTCCTCCTCATGGTGGTATTGCTTACGGTGTAGATCGTTTAGTAATGTTATTATCTGGAGAAGAATCAATTCGTGATGTGATTGCTTTTCCTAAGACTCAACAAGCTCGTTGTTTGTTAACAGATGCTCCTGCAAATGTGGACGCAAAACAATTGAAAGAGTTGCACGTTGCTTCGACTTTTAAACCGAAGGTTTAAGGTTTGATTATTCCCTCTGCTTTTTGCAGGGGGATTAATTTTGGTTGAAATATGATTTTTTTCACGCAGAGACGCAGAGGCGCAAAGAAGAGCGCAGGAGTATGGTATAAAATTTAAATAAGTGATTCTTAATTAAACTGTAGATGAAACCAGAGAAATTAAAAGCTGTAGAATTATTTGCTGGTATTGGTGGTTTTCGCTTGGGGTTGACAAATGCGAATATTGAAACTATATGGGCTAATGATATCAATGAATTGAGTTATCAAGTTTATCAAAGTAATTTTGGAAAAGATTCTATAGTTTTAGGTGATATTAATAAAATTCCTATATCAGATATACCCAATCATGATATTCTAACTGCTGGTTTCCCTTGTCAACCATTTAGTCCTGCTGGTAAGAAAATTGGTGTGAGAGATAGTGTTAGAGGCACTTTATTTGAGCGTATTGTGGAAATTATAGCCGAAAAACAACCTCAATATTTTTTCTTGGAAAATGTCAAAAGACTTTTAACAATGGAAAATGGCTATCATTTTCGAGTTATTTTAAATGCACTTTCTGAATTAGATTATTTTATAGAGTGGAGAATTATTAGTCCTATTAGCTTTGGTATACCACAAAATAGAGACAGGATTTTTATTTTCGGAACTAAGTTAAATGAAGATAATATAAATTCTCAACTTTTACAAAATACATCAGTTTTCTTAACTCAACCAGATTTAATTGATTTAGAAAATATAGAAATATTAATAGAAAAATATATGATGCCTATCGAATTTACTAAATCTTCTTGGCAACAATTAAGTTTGGCTATTTAATTTAAAAATGGAATTACTAACACTAGAATCTCTAAAAACGGCAGCAAGAAATTTTTGCTCAGAATTAAGTGTAACACAAATTCATAATCTATATGGGGTTACAGATGGTAAAGCAGTCGGTACTTATGTTGAGTCTACTTTTAATCAATATTTGTCTACAAGATATGAATACACTCTTGGTAGTGCTGCTTTAGGTATAGATTTTCCTGGACTAGAAGTTGATGTAAAAGTAACATCAATTAAACAGCCTCAATCTTTCTGTCCGTTTAATAATGCTAGTCAGAAAGTTTATGGTTTAGGATATAATTTATTAATATTCGCCTACGAAAAAGTTGATGAACATACATCTTTAACTGCTAATTTAAAATTCCAGAATGTTGTTTTTGTAGCTAAGGAACGAACTGGAGATTATCAAACTACTTATGGAATAATCGAAATTATCCGCCGCAATGGCAATAAAGACGATGTGATAGCTTTTTTAGAGGAACGCAATTTTCCTTTGGATGAAATTGGACGCGAAGCATTAGCAGTCAGAATATTGCAATCACCTCCGGAAATAGGCTACCTGACAATTTCTAACGCTTTACAATGGCGATTGCAATATAGTAGAGTTATTCAAGTTTCTACCGTAGGAACAACAACAGGTATAGAAAATCTATTAGTGTAAAAATCTTAAGAGATAAGATCCCCGACTTCTTAAAGAAGTCGGGGATCTAAATTTTAATTTTGAGTTAAAATACCTACTAAAATCTGCGTGTTTTGTCTTGAATTAATCATATATAAAACTCATTTTTCTAAAATATCTAATGTAGAATCTGCACTGCGTCCAAATTCTTCTGGTGCATATTGAAGATGAATTTCTGCACCAGGCCAAAGGAATGTTCCTGGAGTCACAGAACGGACTAAATAATGTAAACTGTAAACTCCTGGTTCCAGATGATTTGCATAGGAAATTATTCGATCTTTATGGATAGTTTTATATCCTAATTGCCAATTATCGGCTTTTGCTTGTAATGCTGGTGTTGCAGTTTGAAAACTATCATCTACAGCTTCAAAACCGGCAGGTAAAGGATCTTTAATAACTAGATGATCTACAGGATGATCTGTAATTACTTCTAAACCAATATCAAAGACTTGTCCAGGTTGTAAACTTAAAGGTTTATCAAAAGCATACATTCCAGTTTTTTGGATAACTTTCTCTTCATTGACTTTGCTAATTTCTCGCGTTACTCGTAAACCATTGAATCTTCCTGGTTGATTTCCTTGTAAGCGATATTTGTAAGCTACTAAATAATGTAATTTACCTCGTCCAGATTTTTGTAACCATAAATCACGATTACCTTGAGGTAATTGATTCATGGGGACATTTATTTGCAAGTTAGGATTTTGATAACCATTAAAACGGGTTTCTCCTAATTTCTGATTTCCTAATTTTACCGTAGTCATGAAATTAGGTGGTGTGGGTTCAAGTTGGCTATATGCAACTAAAGC
>JANMGZ010000652.1:0-10840 GCA_031374905.1 Dolichospermum sp. OTE_70_metabat_362_sub | reverse complement strand
TGCTACCTTAGAAGCAAATATCCAACCTTTACATCTGCAAATTCAAAATTTTGCCGATCGCGTTCAGGCTTTTGGCTGTAAAATAGTGCAAATTATCCCCCTATTTTTGTTACCGGGATTTCATGTTATGACTGATATTCCTGCCGAAATCGCCCTTGTAGAACAGGCTATAAGTCAAGAAATGACAATAAGATTGTGTCCTTATATTGGCAGTTATCCTGGGTTAGAAAGGTTTTTTGCGAAAATGATGATGACAGTAAAATCGGATGTATCAATTATTTTGGCTCATGGTAGTCGTCGTGCTGATTCTCATACCCCTGTGGAAAATATAGCAGCTAGTGTGGGCGCAGTTACTGCTTATTGGTCTGTACCTCCTAGTTTAGAAGTAAGAGTACAGGAATTAATTGCCGC
Source organism: Dolichospermum sp. OTE_70_metabat_362_sub (assembly GCA_031374905.1). Classification (GTDB taxonomy): domain Bacteria; phylum Cyanobacteriota; class Cyanobacteriia; order Cyanobacteriales; family Nostocaceae; genus Dolichospermum. Next base: position 10,429 of record JANMGZ010000652.1, on the reverse strand, counting down.
TGGTTATGGACAAATTGCGATTTTCCCATACTTTTTATTTACAGGTGGCATAACTGATGCGATCGCTTTAGCAGTAGAAACGCTAAAATTACAATATCCATCAGTAAGTTTTCAACTCGCACCACCTTTAGGAACAAGTCCAGAATTTGCTAATTTACTGTGGGATTTAATTCAAGAAGAGGAAAAAGTTTTTGGGTAAAGTTTATTTAGTCGGTGCAGGTCCTGGAGATCCTGGACTCATGACTCTCAAAGGAAAAGGTCTATTAGTTTGTGCAGATGTTGTTATCTATGATGCTTTGGTGAGTCCAGAAGTTCTGGAAATGATTAATCCCGAAGCCGAACAAATCAACGCGGGTAAACGTATGGGTAGACATTCTTTATTACAGGAAGTCACCACTCAATTACTGATTGAGAAAGCAGAAAATCATGACATAGTTGTTAGGCTTAAAGGTGGTGATCCTTTTATTTTCGGTCGTGGTGGCGAAGAAATGGCGGAATTGGTGGCCGCAGGTATTCCCGTAGAAGTTGTACCAGGGATTACATCAGGAATTGCCGCTGCGGCCTATGCTAATATTCCTTTAACCCATCGGCTTTATAGTTCTTCAGTAACTTTTGTAACTGGTCATGAATCCGCTGGTAAGTATAAACCCCAGGTAAATTGGCAAGCGATCGCTCACGGTTCAGAAACTATAGTAATTTATATGGGTATTCACAATTTGCCCTACATAGTTGAACAGTTTACTCTAGCTGGGTTGAGTTTAGATACACCTATTGCCTTAGTCCGGTGGGGAACTCGGCCAGAACAGGAAGAATTAATTGGTGAATTAGGGACAATTGTAGAACAAGTGCAAGCCAAGGGATTTCTTGCCCCAGCAATAGCTGTAATCGGTGCAGTGGTTAAATTACATGATATATTATCTAGCTCTGTACAGGAGCAAAAAATTGAGGAAAAGTTAGTATAAATTATTAGGTTAGTCAGGACTGGGTAATACTTGTTTTTAATTGTTATTTTTTTACAGGTGTTTGGGAGAAGGTTTGAGTAAATTGGCTGATTTGATGCCAAATATCTTGGGGAGTAATCCCGAAACCAAAGTATAATAAAATGACGATAGCAGCACAGATAAAAGCTGTTTTAATGGTGGTTTTAATTAATTTCCAGAGAATGATAAAAACTATCCAAGCTACTATTAGGCTAACAATCATAAGCTTAGGGTATAGGTATAAGAATAGGTACTGAGTTTTTTCCTAATTAAATAGAAAAATCAGGATAATAAACTATTCTAGAGGAAAATTGCCACCTTCCTGGGCTAGATACTTCTGATATATTGGTAAAGTGTAATTTTTACACCAAATAGAAACCTGTTAGAAGTATGAACTACGAAATAGCACGGAAACTACTCATAGACCAAACAAACAGCGCAGATAATTCAGAGACTCTGTTAAGTCGTTTACAACAGGGTAAACCTCCTATTCCTGGTCAAGTTACTTCAACTCTGTTGGCTTTAAAGGTGGTATTTGAAGCCTTGAAAACAGCGTCTAGCTTAGATAAAGAACTAGTTTTTGCTTTATATCAGTTAGCTGTAAAAGCACAAAGGTTTTTTGCTGCGGGAAGAAAAGCAGGTGTAGATTGGCCACCTCTACTTAGTGAGGATTTAGTGCGTATTTCTTTGGCTGCTGAAAGTATTTTTTCTGGAACGTGGCAAACTTTATGATTGCGAAATATAGCAGGAGTCAAGGTGATCATGGACTCGAATTGATGATGAAATTCCTTCCACAACAAGATTTTACTCCTGCTTTCTTTTCCTGACTCCTGTAATAAATTAGCGAGTTCTTAATTCTGCTTCTAATTTATCTAAATCGGCTTTTAGTAAAACTGTGACTTTGCCAGTAATGGCTTTACCTTGTCTGGGTTGGGCAATTTCCACCCAATACGCATAGCGATCGCCTACGCGTAATTCTCCCTGTAAAGCTTCCCGAATCGGTGTTTTTGCTAACCTAGCTGTATTAATATCACCCTGGTTAGGATATTGATAGACAATTTGAGCATCACTATAATCTTGATACACATCTGTATTATAAACTACTCGTAAAGACTCTTCTAAACGCTGTAGTGTGATACCATTAACAGCATCAAACATGGTCATGCGCTCAGTGCGAATTGTACTGCGATCTTTGGTAAAAGTTACTCTACCGGGAGGTAATACGGAGGCTTGGAATGTAAATCTTTGAGCCGCTGTATCACTTTTACTCACAAATAATCGTTCCCCTGTTCTCGGTCTGAGGGTGGGATGTGCTTGAATCCAGGTGCTTACATCTTCTGTAGTTTCTCCTGGTAAGGCTTTTACGGCAGAATTTATCAATATTTCTGCTGATAACCAAGGTATCACAGAGCAAGGTAAAATCAATAACTTTAGTAAAGATTGTTTGAGCATTTTTTTAGTTATACCATCGCTACTTTAATGACTTTACGCGCCTTCATATCCATGAATACCTGTTCTAGATCCTTTAAAGGTCGCTGTTCACTAATGAGTAAGTCAAAAGGAATTGTACCACTAGCGATGAGTGATAAAGCAGATTTTACATATTTTGGTGTATTATGAAATACGCCTTTAAGAGTAAGTTCACTATAATGCAATTGTTCAGTATTGACGGTAATAGTGGTATCTCTTGGACAACCACCAAATAAATTGATAGTTGCACCAGGACGACCGCAAGCGATCGCTGTTTCCCAAACACTCGGTATACCAGTCGCTTCTATAACTACATCTGCACCCCAACCGTCGGTTAATTCCTTAACCGTTTGAGGAATATCCTTAACTTGATGATAGTTAAAAGTCTTTGCTGCACCTAGCTTTGCACCAATTTCTAACCGTTGGTCATTGCCACCCCACAATATCACATCAGTATATTTTGCTAATCCGGCAACAAACATCAAACCAATCGCCCCATCACCCAAGACTACAACTCGATCATGGGGTTTGACACCGGAACGGGCGATACCATGCAACACACAAGCCAGAGGTTCAGTCATGGCTGCTAAAGCTATGGGCAGGTGTTCGGGAACTGGTAACAAATTATGCTGGACAATTGGAGCAGGAATTTTCAGATATTCCGCAAATGTGCCATTATTCCAAGTTAAATGGGGACATAAAGAATATTCCTGGCGTTGACAAAAGAAACACTTCATGCAGGGGGCAGAATTATTGGCTACAACGCGATCGCCCACGCGCCAATTTGTCACCCCAGCACCGACAGCAACAATCCGCCCCGCACCTTCATGACCAAACAGTGTGGGTAGTGTCAACATTTTAGCATGGCCGCCCCGTCGCCAGACTTTCAAATCTGTCCCACAAGTGGTGGCTGCTTCCACCTGAATCACCACTTCACCGGCTTGGGGAGTGGGTTCAGGAATTTGTTCCAGACGTAAATCCTCTTGTCCGTAGAGTAATGCTGCTAACAAAGTTTTTCACCCATAAATAAGAAATAGGGGCGCATACCCTGCGCCTATGAGTATGGTTGACACCACAGTATTTACATCAATTAAAAACGGTTTCATACCATATTTTGTGGTAGCGGCGTATATTTTGTATTTAAAATTAGCAATATTTAATTTTACCTAAATTTTGGTTAATTAAAAACTCGACAGATCCATTTGTCTAAACGGAGTTACCCATTAAGAACTCAAAGCAGTTTGAGGTAAAACTTCTTGATTACGGGTTTCTAACTTAGATAGTGGGTTAGATACACCATTTACACTTAAAACTGGTACTTCCTGTCTACAGGAAAGACAAAACCAATAAACTTCATGATGACGAACATGACGCAAAATCGAACCACCACAGCATGGGCAGGTGTTAACTATAATACTCATACAATGTCCCCCTTAAAAAAATTAATCACAAGTAATGTTAAAATTGATCCCAACATGACCCTTAAACAATTCCAACTTCTAGTTTTATGCTTGATTGAATGACGTTCATTTTTTGTAGTTTTTTATTCCCCTATTCGCAATTCTCCCAATGAGAGAAACTGCTGGTCAAAAACTATCAATAAATGCTAAATTAACGGAATTTGAAGATGTTTCTACAAACTGATTTTTTATCAAAATAATGGAAATTTGTGAGAACATTATTAAACTATAAACTAGTATATACCTTGTTCATCTATCTGAGGGATCATAAATATATATTTTTTATGAGACAATTACTTTACCATTATTTTACCATTTTTATCATCATTAACTCATGAAAATTGCTACTTGGAATGTAAATTCGGTTCGGACACGTTTAGAACAGGTTATCAATTGGTTAACGGAAAATCCTGTTGATATTTTGTGTTTACAAGAAACCAAAGTCATAGATCAGGACTTTCCCCGTGTCGCGTTTGAAAAATTAGGTTATTATCCGTATATTTCCGGACAAAAATCTTATAATGGCGTGGCTTTGATTAGTCGTCAACCCTTGACAGAGGTAAATATAGGTTTTGGTGCTATTTTGCCAGAAATAGAATCAGAATGGGATGAACAAAAACGGGTAATTTCCGGGATAATTGAAGGAGTAAGAATTGTTAATCTTTATGTTCCTAATGGTTCATCTATCGGTAGCGACAAGTATGAATATAAGTTGGGATGGTTAAAAATATTAAAGAAATATTTACAGACTTTACTATTATCAAATCCTGATATTTCTATATGCGGTGATTTTAATATTGCGTTAGAAGATATAGATATTAATGATAAGGTAAAGATAGATAATCACATTATGGCATCGGAATTAGAACGTCAAGCTTTACGAGATGTCATAAGTTTAGGTTTTGCAGATGCTTTCCGTAAATTTAACAACGCAGGAGAAAATTACAGTTGGTGGGATTATCGCACTGCTGCTTTTAAACGTAACTTAGGTTGGCGAATAGATCATCATTATCTCACACCAAATTTATATGAACGCGCTCAAAGTTGTATTATTGATGTTGAACCTCGCAAGTTAGTGCAACCAAGTGATCATACACCGGTAATTGTGGAGTTTTAGCACATTTTATATCCCCGACTTCTCAAAGAAGTCGGGGATATAATTTTTCTATTTTTCAATTATCTCCCTAACAATAAACCTCTGAAGAAATAAACCATATTTGTTAACATATTTTCTATCCATAATATAGACTGATCTAACCATTCAAGAATTTGTTCTAATGGATGTTTTTCATAACCTAACGACGTTGCGGAAATATCAATCCAGTCAGGCTTAAAATTAAATCCTTTGCTGGGTTGACTATCTATTTCTGGAAATTCTTCATTTTTGGGTTTGCTTGCTTGTTGACCTATTTTGCGGTGAACTTCAGAGAATTCTCTTTTTGCTTGAGGTTGCTGTACTGATTCTTCAAAATTGGTATTTGTTTCACCAAATAAATCATTCCATGTCAACCAATTATCTCCTAAAGAATCATCATAATTTAAATGATTATTTGATGATAAAACTTTTTTAAAATCAGATTTACTTGGGAGTTTTTCCCCAGAAGAATTTGAGTTAATTTGATAATTATTTCTTCCTCCAAAAAAGTAATTTATTGCGGCTATAACTAAATCAGAAATTGGTGGCTTCTGAGTTTTCAAATCATCATGATTAACTGTTAAGTCGTTAAACTGACTTTGAAAATTATTCACAATTTCCTGACTACGTTGTTGTACAGGAACTAAAGCCGTAGTTTCTAAATTAGCAATTAATTGATCGAGAAATCCAAAAAGTTTAATGAGATTCAACAGGGATTTTCGGGCTATGATCGAATCTTCATCAGTTAGTTTATTCAGCAGATGATCAATTTTGGGTAATAATTCTGGTTGTTGGTGAGAAATTAATTGTAAAGAATACCGATATTCGCTAATTTCGCTATTGATTCTATCTGCTAATTTGACGTTCTGCTGTGGTGTGAAAACATCAAAAATCCGATTATCAGCACTGACTAAAACCAAATTTCGGGTTTGCAATTCTATGGCAATTCCTTGTACTGTTGGTATATGCTGTTGGAGAGTATTTTCTGAAGTTGGAAAATTCGGCTTGGGAAAAATTTTCTCCCACAAAGATCCTAAAAATGTCAAAGGATTTGTTTTTGGGGAAGTTGGTATATCAGCCTCTCCAGGAGGAAGATTTTTGACAATATCTAATATAATTTGAATTGGTGCATCACTGGAAGGAGGAGTTGCTGAATGTAATTGTTTTGCTGTTCCATTTTGTTGCCATAATTGGTAAAGTGGATACAGTAGAGAACCTACACCCAACTCAGTAGCAACTTGCAAATTTTTGAAGGTGTTTTCCAGTGTTTGTGTCAACCGTCGAGAATGGTGGTAGACAAAGTTAAAGAGTTTGCTTTGATAACGATTTGGAGAATCGGAAGACATAGTAATTATGTGTAAGTTGTAGGGTGAGGTTATGAGACTCTCAGCAAATTGTAAATTTTCGTCAGCGTCAATTATTTATATTATTTTATTGAAAATATGACTCTTCCTGTATCCTCATTAAATACCAAATCTATATCCACAGCAATTGAAAATTTACGTTCTTGTTGTCAAGTTAATATCCAGTCAAATTGGCGATATCAGGAAACTGACGAGGTAGTTACTGATTTTATTCCATTTAGTTTAACTGATTGGCAACCTGTTGAGCTAAATGAAAAAGATCATATTTTCTGGAAAGGGGGAAAACAGGTATTATGGTTAGGACAAAAATTTTCTGTTCCTGAACATTTACATAACTTTCCGTTAACGGGTTTGTCTTTGCGCGTGGCTTTAGTATGGTGGGCAGATTTAGCGGAAGTATATGTTAATGATAAGTTAATATTAACGGGAGATTTGTTTGATTCCTCTCCGCGAGTGTTACTCAGTTCTAGTGTAACTCCTGGTGAAGAGTTTACCATAGCTGTGCGGTTGGTAAGTCCGGGACATTGTGATGGGGCGTTGATGCGATCGCTTGCAATTTATGAGTCAACAGATTACAATAATTCTGATGCTGGTTTTATTGCTGATGAATTAGCAGTTACGGAAATTCTTCTCCAAAACTTCGCACCAGAAAAAATCCCCAGTTTAGCGACAGAAGTTGAGAAAGTTACAAATCGCAAAGACACAGAAAATGAAGATTGGAAAACATATCTTGTGAATTTGCGAGAAACCTATTTGGGTTTAGCTGAATTTATTAACGCCCAAGAATATAAAATCAATTTATTAGGTCATGCACATTTAGATTTAGCATGGTTATGGCCTGTAGAGGAAACTTGGAAAGCAGCACAAAATACTTTTGAGTCAGCTTTAAAACTCCAAGAAGATTTTCCCGAATTGATTTTCTGTCATACCACCCCGGCGTTGTATGCTTGGGTAGAAGAAAATCGTCCCGACTTATTTCAAGAAATTCAAAATCAAGTACAAGCGGGAAAATGGGAAGTTTTGGGTGGTTTTTGGGTAGAACCAGATTTAAATTTAATTGCTGGTGAGTCTATAGTTCGTCAGTTATTATATGGACAAAGGTATTTTTTGCAGAAGTTCGGAAAAACATCTTCTGTGGTTTGGGTTCCCGATACCTTTGGTTTTTGTGCGACGTTACCCCAATTTTTCGCAAACGCGGGAATTGAGTTCTTTGTGACGCAAAAACTCCGCTGGAATGATACAACTAAATTTGATTATGACTTATTTTGGTGGCGATCGCCTGATGGTAGTCAAACATTAAGTTTCATGTCTGCACTGATCGGACAAACCATCGAACCTGTTAAGATGGCAAACTACGCTTGTGAGTGGAAAACTCAAACGGGTTTACAAGATTCCCTTTGGCTTCCTGGAGTTGGTGATCATGGTGGTGGTCCAACTCGTGATATGCTGGAAACCGCACGACGTTGGGAACATTCTCCAATTTTCCCCAAGTTAGAATTTACAACTTCGGAAAAATACCTCAACGAAATAAAATCCGCAAGTCAAAATTTACCAATTTGGGAAGACGAACTTTATTTAGAATTCCACCGAGGATGTTATACTACCCACGCAGACCAAAAACGTTGGAATCGTAAATCTGAACATCTATTATATAGTGCTGAGTTGTTCGCAACTTTAGCAAATATTCTTTGTGGTGCGGAATTTCCGAAAACACAAATAGAAACCGCATGGAAAAAAGTTTTGTTTAACCAGTTTCACGATATTTTACCTGGTTCTTCCATTACCCAAGTTTACGAAGACGCAATACCCGAATGGGAAGCGGTGGAAAAAATGGGAAAGAAAATATTAGAAGAGTCATTAATAGGAATCACATCTCAAATCAATATACCACAACCTCCCAATTCTGAAAGTATCCCCGTCATAATTTTTAACTCTCTCAACTGGGAACGTGCGGAAGTTGTTACAGTTGACTTATCAAAAATCATCAACCCAAATTATCCAACTTGGAAAGTTGTTGATATTGAAGGAAAAGAAATTTTATCCCAAAACTGCGAAAACTCAACTTTATTATTTTTCGCAACTGTTCCATCTATAGGTTACAGCATTTTCTGGATTTCTCCCTCTTCCCCTCAACCTAAAATATTCCCGAAAAACTGGATATTAGAAAATGAATATTTGCAAATTCAAGTTAACCCCGAAACCGGAGATTTAACCAGCGTCTTTGACAAAACCCAACAACGGGAAATTTTAACCGGTGCAGGAAATCAACTTCAAGCTTTTAGCGACAGCGGCCAATATTGGGATGCTTGGAATATCGACCCCAATTATAACACAAAACCCCTACCTCCGACTGAATTAAAATTAATTCAATGGCAAGAATATGGAGAAATTCATCAACGTTTGCGAGTAGTGCGTCAACTCGGAAAATCGGAATTTTGTCAAGATTACATTTTAGAAGTTGGTTCACCAATTTTGAAAATAACTAATACTGTAAATTGGCAAGAAAATCAAGTATTAGTTAAAACAGCCTTTCCTCTCAATCTCCAAGCCGAATTTGCCACTTATGAAATCCCCTGCGGTGCTATTCGTCGTCCCACAAATCCCCAAACCCCCGCAGAACAGGCAAAATGGGAAGTCCCAGCTTTACGTTGGGCAGATTTAACCACAGATACAGAAACAGGAAAATACGGAGTTAGCTTACTCAATGATTGTAAATATGGTTACGATGCCAAACCTAGCCAATTGCGTCTAACTCTCCTCAGAAGTTCCAACTGGCCAGACTCCCAAGCTGATAGAGGAATCCACGAATTTACCTATAGCTTATATCCTCATTTGGGAAGTTGGGAAGACGCGGAAACTGTGAAACGTGGTTATGAATTAAATGTCCCTTTTCAAGTATTAGTAAATCCAGCAAATTATCAATCTACATTAAATGCGTCATCCAATCAAAGTTTTCTGGCTTTATCAGCAGATAATTTAATTTTAATGGCACTCAAACCCAGTGAAGATGATCCAGAAAAGTTGATAATTCGCTTTTATGAATGTCATGGAAAAACAGCAAATTTATCTTTAGAAAGTGATGTTTTAAGTTTAGGAGAATCAGTTGATTTATTAGAGAATAAAATTAAATCAGAATCAATAAGTCAAGCAAATATAAATATTCAACCTGGAAAAATTAGCACATTTATTTTGGGCGTTGCTGATTAAGAGTATGATTTTTATTTCACGCAGAGGCGCAGAGTCTCAGAGAGTAAGAGTTTCATTTTTTTGATTTTCCAATTTCATACCTCAATATAGCTATCAGCAACGCCTGAGATTTTAATTAAAGGGAATATAGCAATCCTAAATGAAATGTGAACATCTCTTATTTTGTTATCTCTGTGTCCTCTGTGCCTGGAGTGGTTAGTTAAAAAAACTAGTTCATAACTCAAATAGGATTGCTATATGTGGATGTAAAAAACGCAAGTTATAACCTTCTCAAGTATACATGATTAAAACTGTTGTAAAAAGCGTAAATCGCTATTATACAAACGACGAATATCATCAATTTGGTGTAATACCATTGCAAACCGTTCTACACCAAAACCGGCAGCAAACCCGCTATAAACTTCCGGATCATAACCCACAGATTTTAATACATTCGGGTCAACCATACCGCAACCCATAACTTCTAACCACCGTCCTTTCCATTGTAAATCTACTTCGGCTGAAGGTTCAGTAAAAGGAAAATAACTAGCCCGAAAACGAATTGGTAAATCGCCAAATATTGATTGTAAAAATATCTTCACAGTTCCTTTGAGGTCTGTAAAAGTCAGTCCTTCATCTATTGCTAAAAGTTCAATTTGATGAAAAACTGCCGAATGCGTCGCATCTACATCATCTCTGCGATATACTCGACCTGGGGCAACAACTCGAATAGGTGGTTCTTCTTTTTCCATGTAGCGAATTTGCACCGAGGAAGTATGAGTCCGTAGCAAATTACCATCTGGTAAATAGAAGGTATCTTGCATATCACGGGCT
>JANMGZ010000372.1:0-9398 GCA_031374905.1 Dolichospermum sp. OTE_70_metabat_362_sub | reverse complement strand
TACAGCTTGTGTGGATACGAACACCTCCAGGGGATATAGTCCCCCCGCAGAAGGAGAATTACGAGCTTCATAGCATTGACCATCCAGTTCACGCAGTCCATTTAGTCCACACCCTGCATCAAGCAGTTGAGCTAATGAGGTGAGTTGCATCACCTGATGCTTAAATGATCGTACAGAACTACGCCGCGCTAAAAGCTCAGACAGAGGGTTATCACGTGGTGCTTTCGGCAGTTCCAAAAAAGGATCTTCTGGCAGATATCGGAGTTCAGTAGCCGGAACTCGCTTGACATAACTTTTCGGGACTGGAGAGTTCAAATGATACAAAAGAGCTAACTCTAGAGGTTCATTGGCTGTGTGCATTGTTCTAATTTCCTCATTTTAAGCCATAGGATGTGGGCAAGGATTTAAGTCATTTTTGGTTCGTCGGCCGCCATAACCCAACCTTTGGGGGACTTCAAACAATCGCCGCGTCCCCAGTGGTTCTTGTCCATAACAAAAATAGATAGGAACTAATTCACTAGCTAAAGTCCGTACCACTCGGAAACCGAGAGAGGCAATATCAGGGGCGGTAATTTCCACTACATAAGGTTCAGAACCCACTGAATTTAACTTGGCAACTACTGACTGTAAATTCTCTGCTTCAGACCCAGATTCGTAAGTTGGTAAATATTCAACTTGGCAAGATTGGTTATGGTGAAACAAGAAATCCAACTCACTCAACCGAGAGGTTGTGTAGAAAAAAGCGTTATGATCATCCAAATTCTGAACATCACTATATTGATTTAAATTAGCCCCAGCACCAGTTTTCATCCGTTCCATATCGCCAAAGCGAGCCTGACAAACTTCAAAAACTGCCTTGTGGAAAGCCGTTGGTGCATCAAGATGACATCCCATACCAGTGGATACAGCGGGACCTTTGCCCGAACGGTCAATTAACATGGCCATGAAAACTGGGACTTGAATATCAGTAGTTAACTGGAAGACAACTAACTCAATGCCAAATCGCGCGTAGTGACGGGCAATTTCAGTCTCAATTCCTGGTAGATGGTCGAAATAGATGCGCGGGGCAGGTAAGCGATTTAACCAGGTAATGATGAAAGCATCACGCTCAATTAATTCACACAAACCCCGGTAGGCAGCAAACTCTAGAGACGGTCCACTAGCCATACCGTTAGAACTAACAGGTAAAATATGATCTCCTGGTTGGTCGCTGTCCCAGTCCAAATAAACTAAGAAGGCTGGAACTAAAACCTGTTGATTGTTGGTTAAGGAAAGGGCATTTATCCACGAAGTCTGCGTTGTGGGATTAAAGACTGGAAAGGGAAAGTTTGGGTCAGAATATTGTTGGTCAGAAAAAGGAGAAAAAACGGTCGGAGGAACGGCACGATTACCTAATTCTTCATAGCTATTAACAGTCAATTGTCGATAATCTACAATACCACCGCAGTATCTTTCTATAGCTTCGCCCACTGCCCCAAAAATGGCTTGTTCATCAGTCATGCCCCTACCGACACCGTAGCGTAAATCATCCTGCTGTTTGCGAAGCTGGAAATTGGCTAATTCGGCTTGCCACAAAACCGGAAAATCGAACTCTGTATAAGGCTTGGTAAATCTATCTAAGGCTCGGATAATGCCTGTATGAGGGCTGACTAAATCACGCCAGCGGGGACTTGCAATCGCTGTATTCACTTTGTTCGCTCCTAGGGAGTTCCAAATAAAAAAACACTCAATCACCTAACCTAAAAAATCTCTCAAACTCTCATTTCTCCGTGTCCTCTGTGCCTCTGTGGTTCATTTATTTGGCTAATTTATTTCTTGGAAGTCCCCTATCTTTTGCCGTTCCCTGTCTTTGCTGAACAATGGGGACAACCTGGTTTTTTGAGGACAACGTTATGAGTAAGTTTTGTGCCAAGTAAGTCTATATGTAATAATTTTCCGTCAGTAGCGATCGCTAAACCGAGCATCATTTTCACAGCCTCAAGAGCTAAATAGCTACCCACCAACATCTGACCTATCGGTAAATTTTCCCGCAGTCGTGGTTGAGAACGCCGTTCTCGGTTGAGTAACTGTTCAACCGCCAATTCTGCCTCTGGAAACTTGGAACAAGCCATAGACCGCATCCGATAGCATAGATAACAGGGTTTGTCCTGGGAAAAAACCAGCGGACCGACAGTTCCCTCAACCCCAGCCGCCCCACCCGGTAGCAATGGGCGCTGCATCTTCAAGCATAATCTATTCAGACGATAAGCCAGATTCACAGATACGGCATCAGTGGCAACAATTACCAGGTCAATGTCCTCCAGCAAAGGATTGATGGTTGCGTCGTCATTTAAAGCATCTGTGACAATCTCAGTTTGGGTAACTCCACCTATGGCTTCAATTTGTCTTGCTGCTTCCACGCTCCGAAAAGCACCGATTTTATTCAATACTGAACCTGACATCATCAGAGAATCCGCCGGCAGGATACAGGCATCATCACACAAACGGACAAAACCGATCCCAGCAGTAGCTAGGTTAATTGCTGCTATCAGTCCTGAACCTCCCAGTCCAAAAACAGCAATTCTCGCATTAGCTAAGTATTTCTGAGCATCCTTTTTGTCAAACCCTAATTCATGATAAAGGCTGATTTGAGGAAGTAAATAAGCACGACTATCTAAATCATTTGTATTTTCTAGAGGCTCTTCCACTAGGCGATTGTCCATCAAAAATTCTAAACATTGATTTAGTGAAGAATCTGTCAATTGTTCGCCAATCGTATCGCGGATTTCTCCTATTGTGCGAGAGCCATCTAGTAAAGGTAAAACAATATTTTCTACATTATGCAGAGCTTGACCCTGTACTCTCAGGGTTCGCCGTGTTGTATTGAATATCATACTTTCTTCGCCACTGCAATCTGCCGGCATCACGTTAATAACAACGTGTTCGAGTAGCCGCAGCCGCTGACCATCATTTAATTTCATAGACTTTGTTTTAAGGGTTAAATGTTGCTATAAATAGCAATTTAAAAAATTAAAAACCCTGTTTTTGCTAACAAAAAAATATTGTGAAAAACAGGGTTTTGATGGGCTTTTTTTAGCCAGATTTTGGATATCTAAACTCAAAATAGTCGGTTTCTCAAATTACTGAATTGCTGTTCTATTTCCAGGTTTAGTTAGTATCCAAATCCAACCTCATCAATATCTTTCATTAGATTTGATGCTGTCCCCTCAGCGGCAAATTTACAACCACCACAGCCGCAGCCACGACAACCAGCACAGCCACGACAGCCGACACAGCCGACACAGCCACGACAACCACCACAGCCACGACAGCCGACACAGCCACGACAACCACCACAGCCACCACCACAGCCACCACAGCCACCACCACCACAGCCACCGCAAGAACCAAACCATCTTTGGGTGGTTTCAGAGTCGAATTCTCCCGACATTGCTAATTTTTCTAAAGCTGCTATTTCCTCCTCAGACAACAGAAGTCTTTCTAGTTTGTCTGCTTGGTCTACCAAACGCATTTCTATAGATGTTGGTTGGTCGAGTGTTTTTTCTGCAAGCATTGTCACCTACTCCTTTGAACTTAAATTTAATAACCTGTTTGCAAATCTCTATTCGAGTTCATAAAAAGCTGGGATGATGTTTTTACGTCAACCAGTTTTCACAAATTATTCAAAATTTAACTAGTCCACAAAAGAGCAGAGGCACTTTCTGATTATTGCAAGCAACTATCAGATGGGATTTATATTCTGTAAAACTTTGTCTTTAATAAAAATTGCTCTTTTTAGGCTCACCAACTTATGTCTTTATTTGCGTATCTAACTCCTACAATAATATCTTTTTTGAAATAATTTTCTTCTTTCTTAAGTAGTATTATTTTATCTTTTGATAGAGGAAGGCACAATTTATAAAATTGTGTGAACGGTGAATGAAATTCTTGTAACATAAAATATTTTCATAGTTAAAGTGAATTTAAAATAATGCTTATGACCGATTTAAAAGCGTAGTTCTATTTCTTTTTAATTACTCCTTTAGTAAGGTAATCAGACTTGATTACTTTTCATGACTTATCTAAAAATACCAAATCCAATATCTGATAATCCTTTAATAATAGAGGTTATATTGGTTCTAGGTTGTTTTAATATCCGTGAAAATTCTGAACAACAGATATTTGAAAATTTTTGAAATATTCATCCCTAAGAAGTGGAGAACAAAATTTTTCAAAAGTAGAATATTAGAGTGATAGATAACAGAATCGAACAAAATTCTTGATCAACTTTGCAGTAACTGATTGCTGGTTAAGTTTGACAGGGATAAGATTTGATAACTGCACATTTTATTCTGGAAAAATAACCTCTCCCAAGTAATAAATCTAGTTATTACTCAGAAAATATCAAACTTTTGGAAATCAGAGAATTATCTAACCCTTTATAAAAAATCAGGTTTAATTAATGAGCGATTTAAGAGTTTGGTTTGGAGACTACACTAGAGTTTTACTTCGTTCTTTTCCCTTATTATGGACAGCAGCACCTCAAGAAATGGTGTTTTTAATTGCTGTGACTTTATTACAAGGATTTCTTCCGGGAATTAGTGTTTGGATTACCAAATTAGTAGTAGATACTGTCGCTACAGCCTTAACAACTGGTCAAGCATTAGATGATTCAAGTTTGTGGCCTTTGGTAGCAGCATGGGTGGGAGCTTTGCTATTAGAAACCCTACTCTTTCCTTGGATATTTGCACTTCAAGGAAATCTCAATGATAAATTATCGGCTCACATTAGTTTATTATTAATGCGAAAAGCTGATAGTTTTTCCGACTTGAGCCGTTTTGAAGATGCTGAATTTTATGATGAGTTACAAATTCTTCAACAACAAGTTAGCTATAAACCGTTAAACTTAGTCGAGAACTTGGTAGAATTAAGTCGCTCATTGATTACTTTAATTGTGGTAATTGGGCTATTAATTCCTCTGGCTTTTTGGATACCATTGGTAATTGCGATCGCTACTATACCCCAAATAGTAGTTTCTTCCCAATATGGCAGAGAGATTTGGATTACTTTATTTGAAAACAGTCCTCAAGCCCGAAAAATGCAGTATTACACCTCTTTAATGCTGACTGACACCTATGCTAAAGAAATCAGATTATTTCAGCTAGGTGAATTTTTCATGCAGCTTTATGGACAAGCATTTCAATCTTTACATCAATCCATGCGCCATTTGCGAGGTAAACAAGCATTTTGGTCGTCTAGTTTAGCTATTCTCAGTACATTAGGAAACGGGTTTTCTTTTTATTGGGTAGTCAAGCAAGCTTTTAGAGGACAGTTAAGCCCAGGAAATGTCCTTTTATTCGTACAATCATTAACTTACTTCCAAAATAATTTAGAAAGATTTGTCAGTCATTGGTTGGATTTGTTCGAGAATATTATTTATATGCAGCAGTTTTTCAACTTTCTCGACAGTCCTACCCCAATGGTATTGAACATACCTGGAATAAAAATCCCCACTCCGATTCGTGCAGGTATTACTTTTGAGCAAGTTGATTTTCACTACCCAGATGGTAGATTAGCACTCAAGGATATTTCCTTTACCCTTTATCCAGGACAAACAGTCGCTATCGTTGGCGAAAATGGCGCAGGTAAAACTACTCTAGTTAAGCTATTAACGAGGCTCTACGACCCCACCACAGGACGGATTATCGTTGATGGTATAGACCTGAGAGATTTAAATTTAGAACAGTGGCGGCGGCAAATTGCCGGGGTTTTCCAAGATTTTGGACATTACGCGCTCACCGTGGGAGAAAATATTGCCTTAGGAAATTTAGCAGCGTTAGAACATCGAGAAATTCTGAGATATGCGGTAGAAAAAGCCGATATCGTCAAACTGGTGGATGATTTTCCCAGTGGAGAAGATACACAATTGGGTAAACAGTTTGGCGGTACAGAACTTTCGGGAGGACAGTGGCAAAAATTAGCTTTAGCTCGTGCTTTTGTTCGCCAAGAAGCTCAAATACTCCTTCTGGATGAGCCTACCGCAGCCCTTGACCCCCGTAGCGAGTGTGATTTTTACCTGCGGTTTGTGGAACTAGCTGAAGGCAAAACTACCATTCTCATTACCCACAGATTAGCCTCAGTGCGAATGGCTGACAGGATTTTAGTCCTCAAAGATGGTCATTTAATTGAAGATGGTACTCATCAAGAACTTTTACAAATGGGAGGCGAATATACCGCGCTTTGGAATATGCAGGTGGAACAGTATGGGATGTAATACCAATTTTATGTTTCGCGCAAAGACGCAAAGGAGCAAAGACGCAGAGTTTGAGATTTTGATTATGCAAGGTACAAATCAGCCATGAATATCAAAAATCCGATTCCTTGGTTAATTGGGCTGACTGCATTTGGTTTATTGGGAATTGGTATTGCTTACTTCAGTTATTGGTATCAACCCAGCAAAAAAGATATTACAGATTTGACAGTCCCTGTCACTACCAGCAACTTAAACATTAAAATCAAAACCAATGGAGTTGTCCAACCAGTTCGCAAAATTAATATCGGACCAAGAGAAGCAGGTAAAATTGCCAAACTCTATGTAGATGAAGGTAGTTCTGTCCAAAAAGGACAATTGATTGCAGAAATGGAGCGTCAAGCCTTTCAAGCTCAGGTAAATCAGTATCGAGCGCTGTTATGGAAGGCAAAAGCTGAGTTACAAGAAAAGCGTAAGGGTTATAGATCAGAAGAAATTGCGATCGCTCAAGCTGATGTAAATAAATACACAGCCCAAGTGCGTGAGGCTGAATCTCGCTTGGCTTTAGCCTCTCAACGAGTCAAGCGGAGACAATATCCTACATCTCAAGGAGCGGTATCCCGTGATGATTTAGATACAGCTTTGAACGAAGAAAAAAGCACCAGGGATAACTTACAACAAGCTAAATTTAGTCTGATATCTGCTCAACAACAACTGAAAAAACTACTTTCCGGTTATCAGACTGAGGAAATTACTAAAGCTGGCGCTGAAGTAGCTCAAGCAACTGCTCAGTTACAATTTTATGAAAATCAGTTAGAAAATACTTTCATTCGCGCTCCTTTCGCTGGCTTAATTACCCGGCGTTTTGCCCAAGCAGGGGACTTTGTAACTCCAAATACCTCTGTTTCTACTAATGAAGGGGGAACTAGTGCCTCCATTGCCGAATTATCCAGTGGTTTGGAAATAGAAGCTAAAGTTCCCGAAGTAAATATGGCGCAGATTCAGAAAAATCAGCCTGTAGAAATTCGCCTTGATGCTTTTCCTGATCAAGTTTTTCAAGGGAAAGTTCGTTTGATTGCTCCTAGAGGAGTTAAGGAAGAAAATGTCACTTTTATGCGGGTCAAAATTGCTTTGGCAACAGGTCAAGATAAACTCAAGGTAGGGCTAAATGTGAAGTTAACTTTTCTGGTGAATGATATTCGCAATGCTTTGGTAATTCCCTCCGCTGCGGTGGTTTCTGGAAAGGGAGGGCAGGTGGGTGTACTATTACCAGACAAAGATAATCAAGCCAAATTTCATCCGATACAAGTAGGAATTACATCGGGTGATAAAACCCAAATTTTGAGCGGACTTTCGCAAGGTGAACGGGTTTTTATTCAACCACCACCTAATCAATTAATTGATGGTATTGATCGTCCTGTGGGATCTTAATACCAGGAGGTAGGGGCGCAGGGCCTGCGCCCAGTCAACGAGTCAGAAGGAAGAATAAAGAAGGAAATTTCTCTTTTTATGATTTTGAATTATGAATTTACTAGAAAGTGTAAATATGGCTTTTGCCACTCTGGCTGCTAATAAACTCCGTAGTGGACTAACTATGTTGGGAATAATTATTGGCAATGCTTCTGTTATTAGTATGATTGGGATTGGACAGGGCGCACAGAATCTTGTCTTAGGAAAACTTGAGGCGTTTGGAGCAAATCAACTCACGGTATATAGTAATTTTGAAGATGAGGAGGGGATGAAATTTCCTGATGCTCAATTGGTGTTATCAGATGCAGAAGCTATTAAAGCTCAAGTTCCTAGTATTAGCAGAGTTGCTCCTGTAGATGAACAGAAAATGTCAATTAGTTTTAATAATAAGTTAACATCAACTACTGTTAAAGGGACTACGTTTGATTTGCTTGCTGTGCAGAATCTTACTCTTGTTACTGGCAGAATGTTTAACCAAATACAACAGCAAGAACAGGCTCAAGTCACTGTTTTGGGTGCAGAAACTAGCCGCAAGTTGTTCGGCGATGAAAATCCTGTCGGGCAAGAAGTTCTCATTAATAATATATCGTTTCAAGTTATTGGTTTATTGCAATCAAAGGGTGCATTTGCTGGGGAGAATCTGGATCAAACTGCTATTGTTCCGCTAACAACATTTGCTAATAAGTTAGTGGGACGGAGATCAATATCTGATATTCCTCTTAGTTATATTTTAGTAACTGCCAAAAATAAAGATAGTGTTCGCGCCGCAGGTTTTCAAATTACTAATATTCTGGCTCGACTACATGGTAAAAAAGATGTGGCAGTTTTTGCTAATAAGAAGTTTCAAGAATTGCTAGTACAGGTAACTGGGATTTTGTCTTTATTATTAGCCTTAATTGCGGCTATTTCTTTGTTAGTGGGTGGAATTGGTATTATGAATATTATGTTAGTTTCTGTGACTGAACGTACTCAAGAAATCGGTTTACGTAAGGCTGTTGGGGCAACTCAGAATGATATTTTAGCGCAGTTTTTAATTGAGGCAATTATTCTCTCTCTTTCTGGCTGTTTGCTGGGCATAATTTTAGGAGTTGGCGGAACTCTACCGTTAGCATTTTTCACGCCTTTAACTCCTCAATTTCCTCTATATGCAATTGTTGTAGCCGTGACAATATCTGGGAGTATAGGCTTAATTTTTGGTGTATTTCCAGCCCGACAAGCGGCAATGTTAGATCCCATTGTTGCTTTGAGAAGCGGGTGATTATTGAGATTTTTGATGATCTAACTATGTATTCTTGGTTCTGAATGTAGGGTTGATAATAATTGACTTTCTACCTCGGCTAATTCATCTAATCTATCCATAACAATTTTTCTATCAAAATAGGTATCAGCTAAAACCCAATATGTACCAAAATGTCGAGCTTCTGATGCCATTAAACTGCGGTAAAATTGCGCTAGTTCTGGTTCTGGACAGTTAGCCGCGAGGAGTCCTAAGCGTTCATGACTACGGGCTTCTATTAAACCAGTGACGAGTAAGGAGTCTAAAAATCTCTGGGGTTCTTGTCCCCGGACTTGAGATTTTAAACCTGCACCGTAGGGGGGTGCAGATAGGGCTGCAAGTTTGATCTGACGACGTTCTAGCCATTGATTAACGAGTTCAAAGTGTTCTAATTCTTCCCGTGCGATCGCTGTTAATTCTCTC
>JANMGZ010000602.1:0-3637 GCA_031374905.1 Dolichospermum sp. OTE_70_metabat_362_sub | reverse complement strand
AATATTAAAATAATTGTAGGTTGGGTTAAGCCACAGCGCAACCCAACCAAATCCTAAAACTGTTGGGTTTCCTTGCGTCAACCCAACCTACAAATTTCTAAATCTTAATTAAGGACTATTTCCAAGTATTGCAGTTCTCATCAATCTGAGAGTTTACGGTATTGGTTTTCTGTATCCTTACCTTTGAAAATACTATTATCCATAGATTTTTTAGCTTGAGTTTCAATTTTTGATCTTTGTTCTCGACTAGCATCTTTTACATCTTCAACTGTATTCCCAACTTTGCTTTGGGCTTGTTTGACCTTTCCCATGATCTGATCTTCTTTATTGCCTGTAATTTTACCTCTTGTTTCTTGAGCTTTACCTTCAATGTCCTTCCCTATGGCCTCGACTCTATTCATAGTGGCAATTTGAGCCGGGGTTAAAAAAGTTGTAGCTAAACTGTCCTCAGCAGTAAAAGCCGTGAAACTTCCTAGCAATAAAACTAAACCAACAGTGAGAAAAAATTGGCGAAATTTTTGCAGTAAAATCATGGAAATTTGTTCCTTGATATGTGGGTAATAAGTTTATAAATTCAATTGTTCATCGTTGTTGATTTGGTACGGCTGGGGCAACTTTGGCTAAAACTTGCACACTTTTAACACCCTTGATTTGTTTAGCCAGAGGATCAATTTTATTTAATTGCTCTTGAGTCTGTACCGTTCCACCAACGACAATTGCTCCATCTTTAGCCGTAACTGTTAATTGACTAGCAGGAATATTAGCTTCTAGCTTAGAGCGAACTTCACTAGCTAGATCAGTATCGGCGCGATTTGCACTTTCACCACTTGGGTTGCGTTGCTCACGGGCGCGAATATCTGCATTAAGTTGATCTCGACGAACTTGGCTAGTGGCATCTTTTTTATCAGTTTCCACTGTTCTATCCGTGACAACCTTCCCAGGTTCTTGAGTAGAATCTGGTGCATTGCTGCTAGTCTTGGCATTATTGTCACAGGCAACCACCCCCAGAAGTAAAATGCTGCTGAGGATTAAAGGCGTAATTTTTTTCATAGTTCAAATCCTTGACAAAAGACCTTTGACATAATAATTTTGCAAGTTAGTTTTTTCCTAACCAACAAAAGTATCAGTCTCGGGTCTAATTAATTTTCACAAGCGAGAGACAGCCGCATTTTCGGAACGGCTAGTTTCTGGGGTATTGTAAACTTCCCACTCACGCATCCCTTTGTTCTTGAGAATCCTTTCAGCTCGCAGGATTTCCGCCTCTGTACCATCTACAATTACTAGATAATCTCCGGCCACTACATAATCATGATAGACCTGCGCCCGATGCTCGGGAATCCCTAAACCCACTAGCCCACCAATCAAACCCCCAAGGGCCGCCCCAATAGCTCCACCTGCTAGAGTGGTTGCCAGGGCAGTAGCTGCTGCTCCTGCCAACATAATTGGACCGACTCCAGGAATGGCTAGAGTTCCTAGCCCAACAAGTAAGCCTGTCAGTCCTCCAACTACTCCTCCTGCTCCTAATCCAGTTTTTGTTCCTTCCTCAACCCGGTTTTTGTCATGCTTTGTTTCATGACTTGTTTCCTGCGTGGCTGCGGTGGGTTTTTCAAATATTGGTGCTTCACCAATTCTGTATTGCTGATTCAAGTCTTCCGCGTCTTTAGCAATCACGGATACATGATTCATCTCGAATCCGTTATCTCGCAATTCACGAAGAGCATTTTCTATCTCTTGACGAGTAGAAAAAACACCTACGGCTCGTTTATTTGTAATCAAAGTCATTTTTTTACCCTCTTCAAAAGTGAACAAAGCAAAGGTAACAAGGGTAACTAAGAATTAGCGGCAAAGATCAAAAAAGCCTTATTTACCCATGTCTGCCTGCTGAATCTAGTACACAACAGCGTAAATCAATCAACTATTAAAAATCCCTAAAAAGCTTGTGTAGTCTGCTTTTTTAATTTTTAATTGTTAATTTTTAATTCCGCCCTGCGGTACTAGTCAATAACTTCTTTAGCTTGGTCTTTCACATCTTCAACAGTGTGACGAACTTTAGCTTCTGCTTGTTTTTCCTTGCCTTGGGCTTGAGTTTTTGGATCTCCCGTTACATCACCTACAGCTTCTTGAACCTTACCTTCAATGTTTTTGGCAGTCGCCTTGGCTTTATCTTTCATACTCATAATTTTCTGTTCCTAATGAAAAATCTACTAACGCGAAATATTGGTTTTATCTTCTTTCTACATTTGGATGTTCTTGGGTATTAACATCCAATTCTTCTCGACGCAGAGTTTCTTCTCCTTCAATCGTTTCGTGATCTACAACTTTATTGACTCTGACTTCTTCTCGTAAGAAAGCTTCTTTATGAATATCCGCAGTTTCTTCATAAAGGTCTATGCGAGTCACTTCACCTGTATCAAAGGTAACACTACCTGGTGTAACTGCTTCTCCCGCATTTGTAGGAGTTACTCGTTCAATAACCACTCGTTCTTTATCTATTGGCACTGAAACCTTGGCTGTCTCTGTTTCTGTATGTTTGCCAACAATGACTTCTCCAGTCTTAGCGCGGATTTTGTTGGCAATTAATCGTTCTTGATATAGTTTGAATGTTTGATGATCCTGCTCATTTAGCTCATATAGAGCAGGTTCTTGTTGATAGTCATAGCCACTGCCGTTACTGGACTGTTTCGGGGGGGCTACCATCGTCGCTCCCGCCGGTCTGGAACTAGCTGCTTCCACAGCAGCAGAACTTTCTAGGAAGGCGTTTGAACGATATACTCCCCTAACCTGTTCTTCATAGTTGTAATCAATTTCTTTGTGTTCGTTAAATTCAGGTAAATTCTCCGCTTGCTGTTTGGTCATGCCTACTGTATAAATCCGTTCAGCAGTATGATCAATCCGCGAACGACCAACCGGCAACAAAACTTTTTTTCCAAAAATCCATAAGCCTAGGTCAACAACAAAATACCGGAAGTTTCCTTGCTCGTCTACTAAAATATCGCTGACTGTACCAATTTTTTCATCGGCACTTGCATAGAGACTCATGCCTTTGATATCTTTGCCTTCAAAACTTTCCCGGTAATTCGGATCAAATTCCTTGATTTTTAAAAGTGACATATTACTTCTATCTCCATTTTTTAAGGATGTAAGAGGCAACAGGTTAACAATTTTGCTCCTGTTTTCTTTTCACCATCAGTTGATGTCAACCAATGTCTCCAAATTAGAACTTGGTAAAATTTGGTTATTAGTTTTTTTTGTTATCAGTTCTAATATGTATACATTAGATATTTTTATGATCAACACCGTCCACCAAAGGGTTGATTATGCTCATATGCCAATAGACAGAGATTGTCAACCAAGTAAATGCGTATAAATTAAGTACAACATTGATTTAGATTCCCGATTTCTTCAAAAAACCGGGGATCTTTTAGAAGGTCGAAGGCAGGAGGCAGGAGAAACCCACCCTTACTCATAGTGGGATGAAAGCAAGGACGCTTTATACTGTACTTCGTGCCGCTACGCTAACGCGCTGCGCGTTTTGTGTATACTTATTTTTTTTAAAACTGGGCTTTAAACCCAGAACGAAAGTTTTAATTGATACTCATAACCTTCTGCCCCCTGCCTCTTAACTCCTGCCTTTTTG
>JANMGZ010000365.1:0-3337 GCA_031374905.1 Dolichospermum sp. OTE_70_metabat_362_sub | reverse complement strand
AACAGCTTTACCATGCCACTCGTCCCGAATTTCCGCAAAATCACCAACAGCCAATGTCATCAAGTAGGTAGGATGAACTTGTTGTTGTGACCAATGGTAGGTTTTGTATTTTGCCTCTTCTACGGTGTCAATTAGTTCACCGTTAGAGATAGCCACCAAGGGGTCAGGAACACGGACGCGAATTTCTGAAGTTGATAGTTGGCCGGGGTAGTCGAAACAAGGAAACCAATAGCGAGAGTCTTCGTCTTCTCCTTGAGTCCAGACTTGAGTAGGCTTGTGGGGGTAGTGTTTGTCAGGTTGAATGAAATAAATACCCCGCTGGGGTTTTTCGGCTGCGTAGGCGATCGCAATTAACAAGCGATGACCGATTTCTGTGGGTTGAGACAGGTGAATACAAAGTTTTTCTCCGTCATATTCAAACTTTTGTACAACTTCGTTTACCTGTACTGATTCAATTTTCAAATTGACAGCATCCAAAGTCAACCTATCAATCCCATTCCGGACTGGCAATAGGCGAATACTACAACTGCCGTAGCAACTTTGGTTCGGGATATCCAAATTCAGATCCAGAAAAATATGTTCTACCTGTCCAGGTCGGTCAGGGTTATAGTGTGGTTTTGCCCCTGGTAACTCAAAACGTTTGTGTCCGGTTTTTTCGGTATCAAAATAAAACTGCAACATTTATTATTTCTAGCCTTCTAATCCTAAAACATTTAATGGGATGTAAGTCATACAAATAAGGAAGTGTAGCGTAGTATGACATTTTTTTTGACTGTTTGACTCGGTTAACGTCGGCGTTATCTGAATCTACAGATTGATAAAGCTAATTTAGCTACTGCTGTCACACTTAAAACACCAGGTATCGTACTCTTTACTGCCTTGATTCAAGAGGATCTTGATCCGTGATCAATTGTTATTGAGTACAAATACTACTAATTTTCCATATAGTTTTAGAATAACTTGGAGGTGACAAATTGACTATTTTTTCAAAAGGATAAGATATCATTTGCGGATTCCGTCTTAACCATAGTGGAGTATTATTTAAAGCCGATTACAAATTTTTGGTGATCATAAAATTTGAATTATATCAGTAAATACCGTGAAATTAACGGAAATTAGTGATAAAAAAGGATTCAAACCTCATAATTCATGGGAATTAAGTTTTTTCACCACGTGATTGTAAACTGTCTCTAGCAGCCGGATAGGCTCAAATTTTTTATACTCAATATGCCATATCTACTGATATCAACTAAACTGAGAAAGTCCGCAAAATATAGTTTTTTTCATGAATTCTCGATTAGATAAATTCCTCTGTCTACCAATTTCTATTTCATACGATCTGTTACAAAATTTACCGCAATAAGGAGCATTTACTAATGTCTGAAAAGAAATCATCGTTTTTAATTCCCGTCCTTGGTACTACTGTAATCATAGCAGGAGGTATAGCAGCTTATATGTATCTCAAGGGAGGTGCTGATAGTTCCAACCCTTTAAGTAGTGCTAAATTAGTACCCGCAACTGCATTAATGGCAACTTATATTGACACTAATCCTGAATCCTGGAATAAGTTACAGCAGTTTGGCACACCGGACGCACAGAAATTACTGGCAAAAGAATTTCAGAATTTCAACCAGCAAATATTAAAGGATAGTAAAATTTCTTACGAAGCAGATATTAAACCTTGGATTGGCGGTGTGATGATTGCGGTACTACCACCAGATACCAAAAAAGTGTCCCAGGTTAATTTTCGCTCACCTGAAGCACCTAATTATTTGTTAGTGGTAGGTATTAAAGATAAATTAGCTGCTCTAAAATTTGCCAATAAGTTGAAAGATCAAAAAAACGTCAAAATTCAGGAATCGGACTACAAAGGTCAAAAAATTATTGAGTCTACAGGTCAAGGTCAACCGACTTATGTAACGGTTTTAAACAATGACCATTTGCTATTTACATCAAATAAACAAGCTGTAGAAAAAGCTATTGATACCTATAAAGGTGAACCTTCCTTTGCCACTAAAGAAGGTGCAAATGATATTCTTAGCAAAGGTGTAAATGTTAAAAATAGTCTAGCTCAAATTTATGTACCTGATTATGGCAATATGGTACAACAATTAACAACTTTCAATCCCCAGTCTAAGCCATTACCTCCACAAACTCTCGCGCAAATTAAGCAAGTTAAATCACTGACAGCAGGTGTGGGAATAGATGATGCCGGCTTGAGATTAAAAGCAATTGTGAATTTAGATCCTCAACTGAATAAATTTCAATATCAAACTACTTCAGCAAAGATTGTGGGACAATTTCCTAGTGAAACTTTAGCTTTAGCCAGTGGACAGGGTATTAGTAAAAGTTGGCAAACTTTTGTGGAACAATCTAAAGATTATCCTGAATTAAATCAAGGACTACAACAAGCTAGGACACAACTAAAAATCCTGCAAATTGATTTAGATAAAGATATTTTTGGGTGGATGAATGGAGAGTTTGGCTTAGGTGCAATTCAATCTAATCAAGGTTTATTGGCTAATACAGGTTTTGGGGGGGCGTTAGTATTAGATACGAGCGATCGCAAAACTGCTGAAGCTACTTTTACTAAACTCGATAATTTTGCCAAACAACAATCTCTTAATGTGACTCAAAAAAGCATTGGTGGTAAAAATGTTACAGAATGGCAGATTCCCCAGCAAGGCGCTCTGGTATCACATGGTTGGCTCAATGATAATACGGTGTTTCTAGCTATTGGCGGACCGATTGCGGAAACATTGGCAGATCGTAAAGGTGCAGGACTTGATCAAAGTGAGACTTTTAAAACTGTCACAGGTTCTTTGGAAAAACCCAACGGCGGTTATTTCTATTTAGATATGGACAAAACTAAAACCATAATTGAGCGTTTATCCGCTCAAAGTCAACCTCTACCTTCAGATGCTACTGCTATTTTGGCTTCTATTCGCGGTATTGGTGTGACTGTTAATAGTCCTAGTCAATCAATAACGCAAATGGAGATGTTGTTGTCTCTCAAATCTACTCAAGGGAAGTAATATCCTTTATTCCTGAATATTATTATTGGGGTAAGTCTTACGGACTCACCCTGCTTTTTTATCGTTTAACGTCTAGGTCTAGGTTCAGGATGTTCATACTCATGCTCATGTTGTGAGTCGTGATGTAATCCTTCCCCACTACCACCACCAGGATCTATTGGTGGTGGTTCTGGATTTATTGGCTCTTCTACTAGTGGATTATCAATTGGATATGTAAGAATAGCAGGTGGTGGTGCTGGTGGTGCTGGTAGTACTGGGATATCTACGACACCATCTCGACGTGGACGAGTATTAACAAATCT
>JANMGZ010000584.1:0-17126 GCA_031374905.1 Dolichospermum sp. OTE_70_metabat_362_sub | reverse complement strand
GATGAAGCGGCTGTGAGAATAGTTTCATTTTCAGGAACTTGGATAGTATATGTTGTACCTTGGTGGTTAATTTCTACGGTGTAAGTTTTAGACATATATAACAGCAGTATTTGGCAACAGACAAACATCTTATTTTACTTGATAATATATAGCAATCTTGTCTGATTTGCGAAAGTTTATCTTTTTTTAACGCCGATAACTTCTGATCGGGTGCTGCTGGTAATATAGTGTCAGATCCCTCAGCAAGAGGATAAAAGATTAAAAATAAATATCCTGTAAATCTTTAAATCCTGTAAATCCTAATTCAGGTATTGATAAAATGACCGAAAACATAGATCATGATCGCTTATTTAAAGAACTGATATCCACGTTTTTTATAGAATTTATAGAACTCTTCTTTCCCGCAGTTATTAAATACTTAGATACTCAGTCTGTCACATTATTAGACAAAGAAATATTTACCGACGTAACCGCAGGAGAAAAATATGAAACCGACTTAATAGCCAAAGTCCAATTTCTGGGAAACCCTGCTTATTTTCTCATTCATATTGAAGCAGAATCAGGGTCAAGAGCGAAATTTAATCAAAGAATGTTTCGCTACTTTGCCAGATTAAACGAAAAATTTGATGTGCCAATTTATCCTATCGTCATTTTTTCCTACGACTCACCCAAAACTGTAGCAGTTAATAACTATCAAATTAACTTTCCTGATTTAGAAGTGCTAAAATTTAATTATCAAGTAGTGCAACTGAATCAACTTAACTGGAGAGACTTTTTAAATAGTTCCAATCCAGTTGCGTCTGCTTTGATGTCAAAAATGAATATAGCAGCAGCAGATAGACCAAAAGTAAAAGCAGAATGTTTAAGGTTATTAGTCACCTTAAAGTTAAATCCAGCAAAAATGCAGTTAATATCCGGGTTTGTTGACACATATTTGCGATTGAATAAAATAGAAGAACAGACATTTAAAACAGAAATAGGAACATTAGTAACAGAAGAAAAGGAGGAAGTTATGCAAATTGTTACCAGTTGGATGGAAGCAGGGATTGAACAAGGTATTGAGAGAGAAAAAGATTTAATTGTGCGTCTAATTAATAGGAAATTAGGTAAAATTGAGATTGAATTAGAGACTCAAATTAGAAGTTTAAATGTAGAAGTAATTGAATCTTTAGGAGAAGCAATATTTGATTTAGATACTGTAGAAGATTTGCGAACTTGGTTAGAGGCTGTGTGAAAAATATTGTAAATATCTAATTTGTTATTTAAGAAGGTGCGTTACGAAGGAAGCTAACGCATCCTTGCATATTGAAAAGATATACAATGTAGACATCCCTGAAAAAGAGTTCCATAAAGTGTTTCTATAAGGATTGTGAATGACACATATTTAATTTCTAGAGCTGTTTAATAGATTTCTAGATCCAACAAGAATTGTTTTAAAAAAGTCACTTCATACCTGTTGCTTTTTACTAAGTATCTGGTAATATATCAATAGACTTATAAAAAACACAGATTGTTAAACATCCCCAAATTCTGAAAATCCTGATTCTGACAAATAAAATGATTTTGATAATTTCAATTCAGAAGATGATAAACATAATATTATTCAAAAATAGATAATTGGTAAATAACATCCTGTACATCCTCAAATCCTGGAAATCCTGATTCAGACAAATAATTTTACCATTATCTTTCAAACACCGCGCACAACTGGATAAAAACCTTATATAGCTTGCTTCCTAAAGGATATTATCCCTACAGCATCACTAAAAATCAATATCCTGTAAATCCTCAAATCCTGAAAATCCTGATTTTGACAAATAATTAAATAACAGCTTTTTGTTGCTGATATATTTGCTTAAATAAAGCTTGCTGTTTTTGATGATCAACAATAGGTTGAGGGTAATTTCCAATATATAATGGGGGAATTTTCCCAGTTACTAAATATCCCGTATCTACAGAACGCAATTCTGGTACCCATTGACGAATATATTCGGCTTCTGCATCAAATTTTTGGGTTTGACTAGCTGGGTTAAAAATGCGTAATGGTTGAGGATCCATACCACTAGAAGCACTCCATTGCCAACCTCCATTATTAGCAGATAAATCACCATCAATGAGTTTCTGCATAAAATATTTTTCTCCCCATTGGGGATTAATCATTAAATCTTTAGTCAAAAAACTCGCAACAATCATTCTACATCTATTGTGCATCCAGCCGGTTTCATTTAATTGCCGCATAGCCGCATCAACTATAGGATAACCTGTTTTGCCCTCACACCAAGCTTGAAAATATTTTTCGTTATTTTGCCAAGGAAAGGTTTTAAAAGTATCTCTATATGCACCATTTGCTAATTGTGGAAAATGGTACATACAATGTTGATAAAATTCCCGCCATGCTAATTCTTTTTGCCATGTTTGAATACTGGCATTTACTTCTTCACTATTACTATTTGCTAATGCTTCTATAGTAGTTTGCCAAATAGTTCTAATACCAATAACACCAAACTTCAAAGCTGCACTTAATTGAGATGTACCATCAATAGCAGGAAAATTTCGCTGTTCTTGATATTCATTAATAGCAAATTTGGCGAAATTATCTAATCGTTTTTGCGCTGCTAATTCTCCAGGAGAAATTATTAATTCTTCATCCCAATGAAAACCTAAATCCTCAGGGGAAGGTAAATTAATTGTTCCGACTTGTTGAGAAATTTCTTCTTCTTCTCTTGTTAAATTTTCTATATTTTCTAAAGTTTTAACTGGTTCAGCTTTAGATTTAGTGATCCAATTTTTCCAAAATGGAGTATAAACAGTGTAGGGAGTTTTCGCACCGCTAAAAATTTCTGTTGGTGCGTGAAGTAATTGATCCCAATTATAGCTAAGAAATTCAATGCCTTGAGTTTTCAAAGCATCAATTACTGCTAAATCTCTTGTTTGTGAATAGGGTTCAACATCCCAATTCCAGAATACTGCTTTAGCTTTTAATGCTGCTGCTAATTTAGGAATTGCGACAACAGGATCATTTTGTAAAATTAATAATTGACTACCCGCTTGCTGATATCTTTCCTGAAGAGATTGCAAACAGCCAATCATATATTTTACCCTGGCTGGGGCAATATCATCACTTTCAAGAATTTGGGGATCTAAACAAAATACACCTACAATCTTTGCACTTTTTTCTCTAGCCGCAGCTAGTCCTGTATGATCAGAAATGCGTAAATCTCGACGATGCCAAAAGAGAATTAGATCAGACATTTGATATTAATATAGTTCTAATATACTAAATGAGATTATACCAATCTTATGTAAAGCTGCACAGAATAATTATCATCCTTATTTATCTGCGTTTGTCCGCGTTTATCTGCGGTCAAATCCTCTTAAAATCTTATTCCATGCAGCTTCACTTTAAATTAGTATTACACCAAATTTGCATAACCCGACCTGTAATTTCTTGACCAAACCAAGGAGTATTATAAGAAAGTGTCTGAAGATTGGCTTTATTTACCTGCCAAATTTCCACAGGATTAAATAATGTTAATTCAGCTTTTTCACCGGATTGAATGGCTTTGATTTCTTGCTGTAAACAAGCTGCTGGTTGATGACTCAAAACGCGCCATAATTCTAAAGCTGTAAACTCCCCAGTGACTACGAGATTTTGCCAAAGTAGGGGTAATGCTAATTCTAAACCAATTGCGCCCGGTGGTGATTCTGCAAAGGCTTGAACTTTTTCTTCATAAGTGTATGGTGCGTGATCAATAGCGATCGCATCTATAATTCCAGTCCGCACAGCATCCCTCAACGATAGCATATCTTGACGATTTCCTAAAGGCGGATCTAAATGCAAGGATGTGTGATAACTTCTCAGAGATGTTGTATCAAGTAAAACGTGCATCCACGTGGTACTAGCGGTGATGGGGAGACCTTCAGCTTTAGCTTTAGCAATTAGTTTTACACTACGAGCAGTGGAAACACGCATAATATGGACTGGTGTGCCAATGTCCGCGACTAATTCTAATAATGCGGCAATAGCCGTTGTTTCGGCACTCGCTGGAATCGGGGGTAAACCTATCCGCAAAGCTTCAGCACCTTCTCGCATTTTACCATTAGCCGCTAGATGGCGATCGCATGGCCAAAAAGCTACCGGTTTGCCAAAGGGTTGCAGATACTCCAAAACCCGTCTGACTATCCCCAAATTGTCCCAAGGTTTAGCATCAGTAAAACCTACAGCCCCCGCTGTGGCTAAATCTGCTACCTCTGTTAATTGTTTACCTGCTAAATCTAAGGTCATCCCCCCCCAAATATGCAGATGAGGGTAGGCTTTTTCTCTATCTCTGTGTTGCTGTAACTGTGTCACTAAAGCAGGTTGATCAATAGGTGGTGTTGTGTCCGGCAAAATACCAACCCTAGTAAAACCACCAGCAGCGGCCGATTGTAAGAAGGAACTAAGAGTTTCTCGTTCTTCAAATCCAGGTTCACCGGAATGGCTATATAAATCAACTAATCCAGCCCCAAGAATTAAGCCTTGACAATTACGAATAGAAGTATCGGCACTAAAATCTGTAATTTCTTTGGCGATATTTTGGATGTAACCATCAATAATTAATACATCAGCTACTGTATCAGTTTTCTGAACAGGATCAATTACTCTTACTTGTTTTAATAGTTCTTTAGTCATTAGTCATTGGTCATTGGTCATTGGGAATAGGCAAGAATTCTTGATCTTCCGCTGCTTCTCCTGCCCCCTGGTTGGTAAACCAGGAGTTTAAACGGGGCAAATTGAGATTTATAACCTTTGCAGCAAATTCACACCATGTGTATCAGTACCGCACGTGTTAAATAAATCGAATTTTTTTGCTAACTGTTGGACTTCCTCAGTTTCCAAAACGCTAGGTTTCCAAGGTTTGGGGTTATTGTAAGCGTAGAAAGCCTCAACACCATCAATTCCATCATTGGCAGCCGCGGGAATCAGGTCAAAATGCGATCGCCTGTACCTAGCTGGGTGAGCAAGTACCGCTAGTCCTCCGGCTTCGTGAATCGCTGTAATCACGTTAGCTGCTTGATAAGCCTTACCTGTACTAGGTACTTTTTGTAGATAGGGCTTCATACTGGAGTGTTCTGACTCAAAAGCATAAGCCAGAATATGAACTTCATTATCTAGTAGATTGGCATTAATTTCTGCACCACTCCACAGATATGGAACATGAGCATCAGGATTACTCCATTTCCAATCTTCTAACCAAGCCAGGGCTGCCTGGTAGCCACGGATACTATGATGATCAGTGATAGCTAGACCTTTTAAGCCAATAGCGATCGCTTGATTCATCAAATCACCCGGTTCTAGTTTGCCATCCGAGTGAACCGTGTGCATATGAAAATTAAATAACTGTGGACAACTTTGGGCATCAATGCGTTGAAATACTTGCTTTAGTAGTTCCTTAGAAACAGTAGTCCGGGCAAAATTTATAACCATAACCCCTCTACACAAAAATTACATTTTTCTCTAAACACCAACACGCCACACTTATAAATGAGATATAACCAATACCACAACTAGTAAATACAGATACTTCCTCAACTACACCAATTGATTTTTGCAATATGTTAAGACTACGTTAGCAAATATTAACGCTGATGGCGATGAGTATTTTTGATTACTCCCATCAAGAGAATATAAATTTTGCGGATAGGTTCTCTCTGTTTACCGCCATTATGACAACAAACCGACTAATTCACCTGCTCCAGTTATAACTTCACCAATGGTATTAGCATGAATATCCTGAGATTGAAAATGAGTAATTACCTGTTCTGCTTGCTGGGGTGGAACTAATAACACAAAGCCGATACCCATATTAAATGTATTATACATAGCCTCAGCACCTACAGACCCAGCCGCGGCTAACCAATGAAAGACGGGAGGAATAATCCAACTATTAGGTATCATCTTAATTGATTGACCCTTACTTAAACATCTCGGTAAATTTTCTGGTAAACCCCCACCAGTAATGTGAGCCATCCCATGAATTTCTAAACCTAATTGCAACGCTGCTAAAACAGATTTTACGTAAATGTGTGTAGGTGTGAGACAAGTTTCCCCAATAGATGCACCATTTAATAAATCTGGAGTATCAGTCCAAGCAAAACCACCATCACTGACAATTTTTCTTACCAAACTCAACCCATTGCTATGCACACCTGAACTAGCTAAACCGATAGCTACGTCTCCCACCTGCACCTGAGAACCATCTAGCATTCGGCTTTTTTCGACAATTCCCACACAAAAACCAGCCAAGTCATATTCACCAACTTGGTAAAAACCGGGCATTTCCGCCGTTTCTCCCCCCAGTAAAGCCGAACCCGCTAATTTACAACCGGTAGCTATCCCCGCTACCACCTGAGTTAATTGTTCCTTATCTAACTTACCTGTAGCCACATAATCTAGAAAAAACAGTGGTTCTGCACCCGATGTCAGCACATCATTAACGCACATCCCCACCAAATCTATGCCCACAGTATCATGACGGTTCAAAACTTGAGCTATTTTCAGCTTTGTCCCCACACCATCTGTCCCCGAAACCAAAACCGGTTCTTTGTAACCTGTGGGCAGTTGAAAGCAACCACCAAAGCCACCGAGTCCCCCCAAAACCTCTTTTCTAAAGGTGCTGTGAACCAAATTGCGAATTTGATCTACAAAAGCTCTACCCGCTTCAACATCAACGCCTGCATCTCGATAATCCATGCCTAACTACACCGTTATCAAATCATAATTCAGGTTATTATTATCACACAATTTATATACTAAAGATTTTTTTTGATAATTGCTGATTAATCCAGGTCAATCATTGTATCCTAAATAATCAAGGATTGCTATATAAAAATCTGGTAAATCAAGTGAGTAGCCAACTAACTCAATTTTATTACGCAGCACAGCACAAGCCCAACCAGTTAATTTATGGAAGTGGGCAAACCGCAGTGATTACAGGGTGGATGGTAAAACAGACTGTAGCTAAACATCTACAATCAAATGAATATGCTGTAATTGGACAATTATACTCACCTACCAGGGGTATAAATTTACTAATTCGTAATTTATTACTAAATCCTCATGTTCGCTATTTAGTCATTCTCAACGCCACAAAAGAAGATAAAAATGCCGGGGCTTGTCAATGCTTAGGCGATTTTTTCCGTCATGGTGTGGAAGAAAATATTAGTGATGCTGGGCGAAAATCTTGGGTAATTCGTTCTCCTATTCCTGGTTATATTGATATTGATATTGATATAAATGCCTTAGAAAAATTACGCCATTCGATAGAGATTAAAGACGCAATATCAATTTCTGAAGCTGTCGAAAAAATTCAATATTACGCCCAAAAACAAACCGTTGCACCTTGGGGAACACCTGTAGAGTTTCCCATGACTACAGTTGAACCAACAGTTTTACCAGGAACACGCTATGGACATCGAATTGAAGGTAAAACCATCGCGGAAACTTGGGTAAAAATCATTCACAGGATTAAAACCACAGGCACAATTAGACCAACTGGTTATGATGGTAAATGGCAAGAATTAATAGATTTAATGGCAGTTGTCATCAATGAACCTGAGGATTTCTATTTTCCTGAACCCAATTATTTACCCATAGATAGAAGCTTTTTAGAAGAATATATTTCGCAAATTTTAGATGATGCACCCAATCAAGAAGGAGTAAAATACACCTATGGACAACGTTTACGTTCTTGGTTTGGACGTGATCAAATTGAACAGGTAATTGAAAAATTAGCAAATGATATTGATTCTGCAAGGGCTGTGATGTCTTTATGGGATGCCAGTCAAGATGACAATGATAATCCACCTTGTCTTAATCATATTTGGGTGAGAATAGTTGATAATGAACTATCTTTAACCGCGACGTTTCGCAGTAATGATATGTTCTCAGCTTGGCCAGCAAATGCAATGGGATTAAGGGCTTTACAAAAATATATTTATAATTCTTTAGTTAAAAAAACTGATCATGTTTTGAAAATGGGGGCATTAATTACCATTAGTCAAAGCGCCCATATTTATGATGATTGTTTTGAAAATGTCGCCAATGTAATTTCATCTCAATATCCTAAAATTTCTCACCAAAAAGACTATTTTGATCCTGCTGGTAGTTTTATTATTACCATTCAGAATCATCAAATTATTGTCGAACATACAACTCCTGGTTCTGGAGAAGTGGTTAACTGTTATTCTAGTAAATCTGCACATAAACTCTCACAGCAAATATTCACAGATTGTCCGAGTTTACAAGTTTCTCATGCCATGTATTTAGGTGTAGAATTGCAAAAAGCGGAAATGGCTTTGTTAATGAAAGAACAGTTTATTTATGAACAAGATAAAAATTTAATAAAATTAAAGTTTTAATAAAAAATTAATATTATTATAGGTTTACATATTAACACTAAAATGTATTGATACAGGGCTATTTCATTCTTATTTAGCCCGCCTCAGAATGAATTCTGAGTCTAATAGTAAAAGTCGTCTCAAGACGACTAAAGGAAAGTTCATAGTCCGTTTTAACGGACTTGAGTTATTAGCCCTGAACTATGGCATACGCCACGCTACGCTATCAGTTCTGGGCGAATTATGCTTAGA
Source organism: Dolichospermum sp. OTE_70_metabat_362_sub (assembly GCA_031374905.1). Lineage (GTDB taxonomy): Bacteria > Cyanobacteriota > Cyanobacteriia > Cyanobacteriales > Nostocaceae > Dolichospermum. The sequence continues at coordinate 8,495 of JANMGZ010000584.1, read as the reverse complement.
ACGAAATAGCTCTGTGTATTGATATGACAATCCAAAATTCAAGTGTTGATATCTATATCTCTTTGAAGTAGTTCTTCTGCATACTCTGAAAGTGATTTCTCTTGATCTTCTATAGCCCAATAAATTAAACCACTAGCTTTCGTTTCAGAAACCCCTTTATCTTTACAAATTTTCTTACACAGAGGAGTTAAGTCGTAAATTTCGCTATCGAAATCCCATTTAAACTTTTTCTCTTTCGCTTGGAAAGTTGCGCCTTTAATTTTTATATCAAGATTATCAAGATTTAATTTAGTATTGGGGGATTTTTTCAAGTAAATCCTCGTTCCTTCTTGAAGTTTACCATGCTCTACAAGTATTTTTATAGTCTCCTCCCTTTTTTTTCGATTAGATGCTTCACGTACTACTTGATTAGTTTTTTCTCTAATTTTAACTTGATAGTTTTGAACAGAAGGTAAAGGTATTATTTGCTCAATATTTAAGAATTTTTCATTATTAATATCATATAACTTTATTTCTAAACACCTAATATCAATACCTTGATCATTTAGCCATAATACTGTTGTAGTAATTTCAGAAGAAAAACTAGGGGCTATCAATATAATACGTGGGGTATTACTAATAAAAGCGTCATCATCTCCTAAACCTAAGAAATTTATAATTACTGAACGTGCGTCATTTGCATCTTTTCCTAGTTTAGTTCGGAATACTTCATAAGCATTGACAACAGCTTCAAAATCCATAGTAGAAACCATAGCTGCATATCGAATGGCTTGAAGTTCAATATGCCCAGCATCTTCTACACGCTTTAATTCTATTACTACTAAATTACCATCTGTATCTAAAGCTAGTAAATCAATTCTTCGTTTGCTATCCTCCCAGTTACTAAATTCGTCTGCAATAATCAATAAATTTGGATCTATTGATTCAGGATTATCTCTCAACAAGGGTTGTAAGTGTGTTCTTTCTTGCCATTGAGTATCAGCAAAAGATATAGATTCAAGTTTTTCTAACTTTTGTTGACTGGTATCAACTTTGTAAAACGTCATAATTATTTATTTACAGAATATTCAAAATATATTACCATATACTTATTCTGCTTTTAGCAACACTGACTGAAAAAATAATTATGACTCTGATAAGGAATATCAACACATTGATTTCCAGAATTCAGATATTGAATATTTCAGTTATTAATTACTAACTATAGCAACTAAAATTTTGACTAATTCAGTTAATTCCTCAGGAACTCGATATAATTTTATGTCTTCAATTATTTCTTTTTCCTGACGTTTATAGATAGCAAATCGCCAATCTTCACCAGTAGTTACTGCTCCATAAAGCATAGTTTTATCTGAATTTATCCATTGGTCAAGAGCAATCAATTCAACAGCTAATTGTGTAAATCCTCTACTCAAATCCGCTTGTTTAGCTTCAATAACTAATAAACTCTCACTTTTATTAATGTAATAATCTAAACTACCTTTTAATTGGTCGCTAACGCTAATAGGATATTCAATATTTAATTGAGTTTCTGTAATTTCACAAACTTCTAAAAGAATCGGCGCTATAATTGCTTGTTTACGGGCATCTTCACTTAGTAATTTTACCCGTTGGAGGTTACGTTCAATTACTCGTTGCAATTCTTTAATATAGCGAGGTGTTGATTCAGTCGTTGGTAATTTTAGCCTTTCACGTTGATAAACACAACCAAGTTCCGCCAAAATATCTTCTGGAGAAAATGGTAACTCAAAGTATTTACTAAAAGTATAACTTTGACCAGGCTGAATAATTCGGGAGCGACTCATAATATCATCTCCGTTTAAACGACCATTATATCTATTTTGGACTGGGAACAGGAAAATGATTTGTGTTTCAAATTTAAACTCTAGCTATTGTAACAATCTCTAACTGATCTTGATATTTACCTCTGCGAGTTTCATAACTAACCGCACATGGTTCACCCTCTAAAAACAGTAATTGCACCACACCTTCATTAGCATAAATCCGACAATCAGCACTAGAAGAATTAGAAAATTCCAAGGTAAGATGTCCTCTCCATGCCGCTTCCGCAGGTGTAAGGTTGGCAATAATACCACAACGAGCGTAAGTAGAATTATGCACAATTATGTCATTAGCAACAAAATTTTCTAAGCCAGGGACAGAAATATCATAAACTTCTTCCATTCCTGCACATTCTATAGATTTAATTTCGTCCCAAAGTATATGATCATGAACTTGTGGTCTAGACTTCGTTGCTAAGAGAATAGAATACATTTTTTCTTCAAATCTTCTTTGTTTAATTGAATCAGGTAAAAAGCCTATTTCATTAAAGAATTTCAAAACCGCTTCGGATGATTGAAAAGCCAAAACATAAGCATTACGACCATTTGCTGGCTTTCTAACTCTAATTTGGCTGGGAATACCAAACCTTAATAGTAAATGATGAACGTCACGAATCAGACCTTCACTAATAGAGCAATATTCAACAGCTAAAGTTGGTTTTGCTCTTGTAGATTCTCCCACTAAATAAACACTACCATCACCAGAAAATAAAGCCCGGAGAAAAGCTGCTACTACTACTTTTGCTGCTGTAAATACTTGTTGAGGAACAAATTTTCCCAATGCTCCTACATTCAAACCATAAGATTGTAACCATAGATTAGCTCTATTATGAGTTACTACACCACCTCTACCAACTTGATTAACTAAACGATAACCAAAATCTTTACCTTTGTAAGTCACTTCTTGGTCAAGAACTGTTTTAGCACAGCGTTTCAAGGTATTAACTAGCACTTCATCCTCAGATGTAAAGGATGGACTATTACCAGGAGTATGACATTGACCTTCAGAAATCATTAAACCTAGTAATGTTGCTTCATCAATAGTTAAATTTCCATTACCAAATATTGGTATAGCTTTAGGAGTAGCTATTTTAACTCCTGAAGTTAATTCTTCTAAAGGTTTCCATCCTGTCTCTGTCAAAAAAGGATGATTTGATGTAGCTTGAATCACCGCACCTTTTTTAGTTGTTACTTGATAGATCGGCTTTACTCCTTGTGGTATAACAGCCGTAGCAGCAGTTTTAATAATCCCTTTTTCTTCGCTATAACTTGCTGTTTGTCCACCTGCAAATTCCTTAATTGGTAAATATGCTCCTGTAGCTGCATCAACAATTTTTGTATCTCCTGTCAAACATTTACCAATACAAATTACTGTAATATTGGCTGGAACTTCCAGCTTTTCTAGGGCTACACCCAACCCATAGGAATGAGCAGGTAAGATAAAATAGCTACCGCTTTCATCCGTATGTAATTGAGTGGACTCTAGATTTTGGGGATTAAAATTTTTAGGATCAATGACAGTACCAGGAATGTGGCGAAAAATCCGAAATTCTGAGCTAGAAAGGCGGATATCATAGCCGTAAGAAGAAAGTCCGTAACTAATTACAGGTTGCGGAAGCTGAGATGAATCAGGTTGCAGTTTACGAATTAAACTAGACTCAAAAGGCGAAATCATGCCTTTTTGAGCCATTTCAGTAATCCAGATGTCGTTTTTAATCACAGGTTCACAGATAATTTAACCAAGTTACTAAGATATCTTAATACTTAAGGTTGATGAGAGCGACGAATTTCTGTAATTTGATCTGCCACATCTAAAAGAGACTTTGGCATCTGAGAACCTGTAAGAATAATATCAACATGAGGAGGACGGTGAGCAAGAAACTCTAACACCTCCGTTTCAGGAATTAAACCGAAATTAATCGCTAAACTCAACTCATCTAATACTAGTAAAGAATACTTACCTTCATTAACTACCTTTTGAGTATGTTGCCAAAGTTGTTGCAAAGCTAGATTTTCCGCTTCGTCCAAATCTGAATTATTAATACAACGGGGCAAATCACAGCGTATCCAATCTAAATGTTGTCCCATTTGGGTAGGTCGTTCATGTCCTTGTCGAATACCACCTTTGAGGAATTGAACTATTAATACTGGTGTACCTTGTCCAGCAATTCTCAGTGCTTGTGCCATCACGCTGGTAAAAAAGCTCCGTTGAGAACTAGTAAAAACTTGCACTAGTCCTTCTACAGAATATGGTAAGCTGAGAGTCGAATTTAGACCTGGGGTTTCTAGTTGGGCAACCATAAGGCAAAGTTTAAAAACTCACTATAAATTTAATGACTTAGATAGCAAAACACATAATCATCATACAGCAGTATCTAGAAGTAAAACAGCCGTGATGTTTGGCTTTGACTTTTTAGCTGATTTGGATATATTTTTCCACAAATGACTTAGGATTGCTTTAGCAAAATATCCTGCAAAAATACTGAATTTTATATATGAGGATTACGTTGTGGTGAGATTAGTGATTTTGGGAGGTTCAGGGGCAGGGAAAAGCACACAAGCCCAAAGGCTTGGTAAGTTTTTTGATGTTCCTTTGGTTTCTACTGGTGAAACTTTACGAGAAGCGATATATGGAAACAATCAGGATAATACATATAATGAATTAAATGATTTAGTTGTCGAAGCTAAACCTTATTTGGAACAGGGAGAGTTAGTTCCAGATGAAATGATGATTGAATTTATTAAAGTCCGTCTCAAGCAACCTGATGTCAATCGTGGTTGGATTTTAGAAGGTTATCCCCGCACTGCTTTTCAATGTGAAGAATTAGATTTTTTGTTAGCAGATTTAGGACAAAATCTCGATTGGGCAATTTACCTGCAAGTTTCCGCAGCAGTTATGGTTAGTCGTTCTTTGGGGCGTTTACTTCCTGATGATCAGCCGGAAATTGTGCAGCGTCGGGTAGAGTTATTTTATGATCGCACTATCCCCATTTTAGAATACTATGATCGGCGGCGACGGCTATTAACTATCAATGGTGATCAATCTCCAGAACAAGTACAGCAAAATATTTTGACTTTATTAGGGTAATTGGTAATAGTTTTATTGCTATTACTCAGTTATTCTATAAGGCAGTAAGCAAAAATTCAAAAGGCAATTTCCATGACTTGGCAACGTCCTGACGGGAGAACCCCTTGTGAACTCCGCCCCCATAGTTTTTATCCTAATTTCACCCGTTTTGCACCTGGTTCGGTTTTAGCTAAATGTGGTGATACTCAAGTTTTGTGTACAGTCAGTGTCGCTGAAGGAGTACCGAGATTTTTGACTGGTAGTGGTAAGGGTTGGTTGACGGCTGAATATAGAATGTTGCCCTCTGCTACCCAGAAACGCCAGGAACGGGAATTAATGAAATTATCGGGCAGAACACAGGAAATTCAGCGGTTAATTGGGCGAAGTTTAAGAGCTGCATTGGATTTTGAGGCTTTAGGAGAACGGACGCTGACTGTGGACGCAGATGTATTACAAGCTGACGCAGGTACGAGGACAATGGCAATTACAGGCGGTTTTGTGGCTTTGGCTCATGCTATTTCTCAATTATTACAGCAGGAAGTTCTCGCGCGATCGCCTTTATGTGGACAAGTAGCAGCAGTTTCTGTAGGCTTGTTGCAGGGTGAACCATTTTTGGATCTTAACTACGTTGAAGATGTAGCCGCAGATGTAGATTTTAACGTAGTCATGAATCATCAAATGGAAATTATTGAAGTCCAAGGAACAGCCGAAGCCGGAAGTTTTAGCCGTCAGCAATTAAATCAAATGCTAGATTTTTCTGAACAAGGCATACAGCAATTATTAACTGCTCAAAGAAATGCAATTAGTGATTGGCATACCCTGTTTGGAGAAAATTAAATTGTTATAATTCGCAATCACAAAAACTCAATTATTGGCAATAAACTTGCAACCAAAAAGAAATTTAGAACAATCTTGGATAATTCGCTGTTTGTCAGTATTCCTGTTATTTGGTCAGATTTTACTGCATTTCTTCCGCGGAAAAACCTACTATCGCAAAATATTAGAACATACAGTAACAGCGGGACCAGCTTCCCTCCTTCCAGTCTTGCTAGTTAGCGGTTTTGCGGGGATGATTTTCACTATTCAAACTGCTAGGGAATTAGTCAAATTTGGGGCTGTAGATAATGTTGGAGGTGCATTTGCTTTAGCATTTTGTCGAGAATTAGCACCTATTTTAACTGCGAGTATTATCGCGGGACAAGTTGGTTCAGCTTTTGCCGCGGAATTAGGGGCTATGCGGGTGACGGAGCAGATTGACGCTTTATATATGCTCAGAACAGATCCGATTGATTATCTAGTTTTACCCAGAGTCATTGCTTGCTGTTTAATGATGCCTGTAATGATGATTTTTGCTGTGATTATAGGTGTGATAGGTGGGGCTTTTGCGGCTATGCAGTTTTATCAAGTTGTCCCCGAAACATTTTTAGAATCAGTTAGAGATTTTTTATTACCATCAGATATTTTTATTATTTTACTCAAGGGGTTAATTTTTGGGGCTATAGTTGCTGTTAATGGTTGTAGTTGGGGAATGACAACTCAAGGGGGAGCAAAGGAAGTAGGAGAATCAGCAACAACAGCAGTTGTAACTACTTGGGTGGCAATTTTTATTATGGATTTTATCTTGGCTTTGCTACTGTTTGAAAAACCTCTATTGTAATTTTAATTTAAGTTTTAATTATTCTAGAATATTGGTAAAAATATTTAACTTATTTTCACTTACGCAAACAAAAATTTTAAACTCTACATTCAACTTAAATTTTCAATTACTATCTGGTGTTTCTGTAGGTGTTTCTGTTGGTTCGGGTTCTGCTGTGGGTGTTTCTATTGGTTCGGGTTCTGATTTGGGGGGATTTTCTGCTGTTACAGTTAGTTGATAATCTACAGGTTCTGATGATGTGGAAACAACCACAAATTCATAAAATCCTTTTTCTGGTAATGTTTTAGATATAGTCCGTTCTTGAGAATCTTCTATAAATGTGATTTTCCCACTAGGAGAATAAATTGATAATAAAACCTTTGAATTTGCTTCTAGCTTAACTTCCATATTTTGATCTTTGACTAATCCAGCAATAAAAACTTTACCTGTTCCTGATTGCAAAGTTCCACTCACTGTTTTACCAATCGCACCTTCAGGAAAAACTATTCTTTCAAATATGCTTTTGGTAATAATTGCTTTAAATTGATCATTAACAAATGCGTACCAAACTTGCCCAATAGGTTGTTTAATAAAATTTTTGCCCTTTTGTTCGGGAAATTCACTAAAAAAAGCATTATCACCTAAATCATATAAAGACCGACTACCAACGTTGATTTTATTAATTTCAGATTGCCAGTTTGTGCGTTCTGAGCCGGTGTAATTTCCCAATTGACGGCGAGAATCAGAAGTGATTGCTGATAGCTTTTCTAGGACTTCGGCGGCAGTTTTATCCCATTTTGCTCTTAAACTTTCATCTTCTGGACTATCTTTAAGTATCCGTCCCTCTAAATCGGGATATTTTTCCCGAAAAACTTGGTTAACCAGTGTAACATAAAATTTATAATTTATACCCAATTCTTCACGGCGACCGCTTAATTGTTGTTTACGTTGTCTTTCCTCTGCTGAAAAAGTAACTACTGGTTTTGCTGTTTCTGTGGGATTGGAACTAGATATAATTTTTGGGTTACTTCCCTGTAAATTGTTGGTAGGAGTTTTAATTTTCCACCAATATAAATAACTCCCAATAGTCAAAACAAAGACGAGAATCAAAACATTTGTTCCCGTCCAAATACCCGGTTGGGGGGGTGTGGGAATAATCACAGGTTCAGGAATTGGGGTTTTCGGGGGAGAAACAGCAACAGTTGCAGATGTGGGAGGTTGAGTTTGTTGATAGTTAATACTTTGGGGATTCAAGGCTTGGAGAACTTGACGGGCTGTTTGATAGCGATTTCCGGCAATTGGTGATAACATTTTGTCTATGATTTGCCCGAATGTGGAAGTTAGACTTACTTCCCGCCGCCATTGCCAACTAAGATTATAAGTATCAATTAATTCTTGAGGTTGTTTCCCTGTCAGTAAAACCAACATGGTGACAGCTAAAGCATATAAGTCACTGTGAGTAGACACCACACCGGTTTGCATTTGTTCTGGAGGTGCAAATCCTATTTTTCCCAACAAAGTGCCATTTGTAGGAGGGGTAATTGCCCCTGTTTGGTAATATTGAGAAGCCACAGTTGCGGCTATTTGTTTAACACCCCCAAAATCAATTAACACAGGTAATTGATCATCACTACGAAGCATTAAATTATCAGGAGAAATATCACGGTGAATAACACCAATGGAGTGAATATATTCTAATACTGGTAAAATCTGCTGTAATAATTGACGTATTTCTGCTTCTGTAAATTTTAAACCCCGTTGTTGACGACTATCTAATAAAGAATTATAAGTTTCACCATTTACATAATCTTGGACTAAAAAAAGACTTTCTTTTCCTTGTAAATTGATGTGTAATAGTTCCCGAAAACGCGGAATTTGGGGATGTTGTAATTTATAAAGAACGCTGGCTTCTCGCTGAAATAGTTCCTCTGCTTTTTTGACAACATAAGGA
>JANMGZ010000572.1:0-3017 GCA_031374905.1 Dolichospermum sp. OTE_70_metabat_362_sub | reverse complement strand
GCTTTATCTCCGCGATAAAACCTTTCAAATACATGAGGTAAGTCGTCAACAGCAAAGCCAACACCGGAATCAATAATATTTATTTCCAACATTTGTCCGTTATCAGTAGAAATTAGTTTAGTTTCAATGTCAATAGTTGTGGTGGCTGGACTATACTTGATGCTATTATCTAGCAAGTTGATAAATACTTGATAAAGTCGAGATTTATCTGCCTGAATACAGATGCTGTCTAGTCCAGAATAGGTAATACTTAGAGACTGACGGTGGGCAATTGGTTCTAGGGTTTCCCAGGCTGAGATGATGAGCGATCGCATTTCCACCATTTCTAAATTTAACTGCATGGTGGGATTATTTTCCATTTGCGTCAGTTCCAACCAACTTTGCACCAAATTAATGAGTCGGTCAACTTCCTGCATTAGTCTATTAACCCAACGGTCTAAAGGTGGTTCTAAACGGGTTTGCAGAGTTTCTACTACTAGACGAATGGCAGTTAAGGGTGTTCGCAGTTCATGGGCTAAATCGGAAAAAGAGCGATCGCATTTCCACCTTTTCTAAATTTAACTGCATGGTGGGATTGTTTTCTATTTGCGTCAGTTCTAACCAACTTTGGACTAAATTAATCAGTCGGTCAACTTCTTGCATCAGCCTATTAACCCAACGGTCTAAAGGTGGTTCTAAACGGGTTTGCAGAGTTTCCACAACGAGACGAATTGCCGTGAGGGGTGTTCTGAGTTCATGGGCTAAATCGGAAAAAGAGCGATCGCGTTCTTGCTTCAAATCTAGCACAGATTGACAGTTTTCCAAAAATACCCCCACCTGTCCAGTTGGCAAAGGCAAACTAGAAGCCCGCAGAAACATAGATTTTACTTCTTTCATCACCTTAGCATCTTCACAAGTAGGATGAAAAACCCATTCCTGCACCTGTGGCTTTTGCCAATCACGAGTTTGTTCGATTAATTGATCTAATTCATAAGACCTCACCAACTCTAACAACAAACGCACCTGTCCTGGTTGCCATCTTTGAAGATATAAAATTTCCCGCGCTTGCTGATTACACCACAGCAGTTGATTTTCCTCATCTACCTGTAAATATCCCAAAGGTGCAAAATCTAGCAATTCCTGATAATTGGATAACGACTGCTGTAAATCTTGTCGCTGTTTATTCACCATAGAGATTTCCTGCCGTAACCGAGGTCTTAGCAGTAATTTAATATTGGTAATTTTATGAGAATGAGAATTTAACGGTTGCAGCAACCGCTCTAAATACCAGTTCAGATGAACCTGTTGCCAAACCCAAAAACCAAGGCCGACAGCTAAACCCAGTAAAAATCCCAGTAAAAACATTGAAGTCGTTAGTTGCTTTGTGATTAATCAAAACTAACAACTATCGTCACCAATTACCCAAATCTGTAACCAAAACCTCTCACAGTCACAATATACTCTGGATGACTAGGATCTTCCTCCAACTTTTCCCGTAACCAGCGAATATGAACATCCACAGTTTTGCTATCCCCCACAAAATCTGGACCCCATATTTGGTCTAACAATTGTTCCCGTGACCATACCCGACGGGTATAACTCATAAATAATTCTAACAGCCGGAACTCCTTCGGAGACAAATTAGCCTCTTCTCCACGCACTATTACCCGACACTCTTGAGCATTTAAAATTATATCTTTGTGCTTGAGAACAGGAACTTGTGGTAATGTGCTTAAACGCTGGCGACGTAATAACGCCCGACACCGAGCTACTAATTCCCGCATACTAAATGGTTTTGTCAAATAGTCATCAGCACCCACCTCTAAGCCCAGCACTCGGTCAGTTTCACTACCTTTAGCACTTAACATTAAAATTGGCACGGAGTTGCCTTGATGACGCAAAAAACGGCAAATATCTAGACCATTAATTTGCGGTAACATCAAATCCAAAAGCACCAAATCTAAAGACGGTTCTTCAGAATTATCTTCACAACTTTTCAGATATTCTATCGCTGCTCGGCCATCACTAGCAGTAATTACTTCATAGCCTTCCCCTTCCAAGGCCACAACCAACATTTCCCGAATCAATTCTTCGTCTTCCACTATGAGAATCCGGCTAGTTTGTCCAATGTCCGTTCTCACAGAATATTTAGCTAATTCACTGGTATACATTAATTTTATAAGTGTATAACAAAGTCTAGTATATTATAAATCATCCAAACCATATATTTATTTTGTTTTTCTGGCGTTGGGGAAGAATTTATTTCACGCAGAGACGCAGAGGCGCACAGAGTAAGATTTATCAATTACAATCTCCAACTTTGCGACTTTGCGCGAAACCTAATTCATACCGCCTTCAATGCCTAAAAAAGATCAACTATGAATGCTACCGTCAGGCATAATTGCACCAGTTAAGAAAGTTTCACTCATATCTGTATCATCTAAATTAGCTCCAGTTAAATTCACTTCGCACAAATTAGCTTCGCTTAAATCAGCACCACTCAAGTTTGCACCTTGTAAATCTGCTTTCCACATTCTCACACCTCCCATTTTTGCACCGCTCAAGTTTGCACCTTGTAAGTTAGCTGCGGAAATTGAGGACATATGTAAATTAGCATCACACAAGTTAGCTCCACTTAACAATGCACCGCTGAGGTCTGATTCATTCAAATGAGCCGTTTTTAAGGTAGCCTGAGTTAAATCAGCACCACAAAGAATTACTTCGGATAAATGCGCTCTTTCTAATGTTGCTCCTTGGAGATTTGCTTTACTCAAATTAGCGCCACTTAAAGAAGCTTCTGTCAGATTTGCACCTCTTAAATCTGCTTTACCGAAGTCCACACCACCCAAGTTAACTCCTTGTAAATTTGCTCCTGGTAAAGCAATGCAATTAAAGCTTCTTTCCCCTGTTGCGTATCTAGCTAAAAGCTCTTTAACATTCATATTTTTTAGTTCTCGTAGTTAGTTAGAACACTGAATTTATGGTGTTTGCTTCACTCCTCCTAAAATTAAGGCGATCGCTTCCTCTGTATGTTTTTG
>JANMGZ010000540.1:0-4635 GCA_031374905.1 Dolichospermum sp. OTE_70_metabat_362_sub | reverse complement strand
GCAGCTACTGGTGTAAACCCAGATATCCGCGTAAAAGACCTATCTGATGCTGATGTGGCTGCCCTCAGAGGAGAAATCGAAAGCAACTATCAAGTTGAAGGAGATTTGCGCCGCTTAGAAGGACTAAATATTAAGCGTTTGATTGATATTGGCTGTTACAGAGGGCGTAGACACCGCATGGGCTTACCAGTGCGTGGGCAAAGAACCCGTACCAACGCTAGAACCAGACGTGGTAGAAGACAGACAGTGGCTGGTAAGAAGAAAGCCCCAGGCAAATAACTTTTCTAAACTTGCTTATTACAGCAAGTTGTACCTTAAATTCACTAAAGAAATATGGCCAGACAACCAACGAAAAAATCCGGGAGCAAAAAGCAGAAGCGGAACGTACCCAGTGGGGTTGCCTACATTCAGTCTACCTTCAACAATAGCATTGTCACGATTACCGATCAAAATGGAGATGTGATCTCCTGGGCAAGTGCTGGTTCTAGTGGATTTAAAGGGGCAAAAAAGGGAACTCCCTTTGCGGCACAAACCGCTGCTGAAAGCGCAGCTAGACGAGCCACAGACCAAGGAATGCGGCAAATCGAAGTGATGGTGAGTGGTCCTGGTGCAGGTAGAGAAACCGCTATTCGGGCGCTTCAAGGTGCAGGATTGGAAATTACACTCATTCGGGATATTACCCCAATTCCCCACAACGGTTGCCGTCCACCCAAGCGCCGTCGAGTTTAAACTTTTCTCATCTAACAGTTAACTGTCAACTTTTGACTGTTGACTGTTGACTTTTGAATTTTGAATTTTGACTTTACGAAGTGAGGGAGGCTACTCCGTGGCGCAATTTCAAATTGAATGTGTAGAGTCTAATGCTGAAGAAAGTCGGAGCTATTACAGTAAATTCGTTCTAGAACCTCTAGAGCGTGGTCAAGGGACAACTGTTGGCAACGCGTTGCGGCGAGTTTTACTTTCTAATTTAGAAGGAACATCAGTGACAGCAGTCAGAATTGCTGGTGTTAGTCATGAGTTTGCGACAGTTCCAGGGGTACGAGAAGATGTACTAGAAATGCTTATGCGAATGAAGGATGTCATTCTCAAAAGTTATTCTTCTCAACCCCAAATTGGTCGTTTACTTGTGAACGGACCAGCGACAGTAACTGTGGCACATTTCGATTTACCTAGTGAAGTAGAAGTGATCGACCCGACCCAGTATATCGCCACCATTGCTGAAGGTGGGAAACTGGAAATGGAATTTCGGATTGAGCGAGGCAAAGGCTACCGGACTGTAGAACGAGGCAGAGAAGAAGCCACATCTTTGGATTTTCTGCAAATTGACTCCGTGTTTATGCCCGTGCGGAAAGTCAACTATAGTGTTGAAGAAACCCGTGACGATGGTTTTTTGAAAGACCGACTACTGTTGGAAGTATGGACTAATGGTAGTATTTCTCCTCAAGAGGCACTATCATCTGCCGCAGCAATTTTGGTAGATTTATTCAATCCATTGAAAGATATCTCCTTAGAACCAACAGATACAGGTTCAGATATCCCAGATGATCCTACCGCGCAAATTCCGATTGAAGAGTTGCAGTTATCTGTGAGAGCTTATAACTGTCTAAAACGCGCTCAAGTAAATTCTGTAGCCGACTTATTGGATTACACCCAAGAAGACCTTTTAGAAATCAAAAACTTCGGTCAAAAGTCAGCGGAAGAAGTAGTTGAAGCTTTACAGCGTCGCTTAGGTATTACTTTACCTCAAGAAAGAAGCTCTAAGCCTAGCTAAATCAAAACCCAATAAATGAAACTTCATTAGTGCATTGTTATGCGTCATCGTTGTCGAGTCAAAAAACTTAGTAAACCAGCGGATCAACGTAAAGCTCTTCTCAGAGCCTTAACAACAGAGTTGGTACGTCATGGTCGGATTACTACAACTTTAATCAGAGCTAAAGTTGTCCGCAGTGAAGTAGATAAAATGATTACCCTAGCTAAAGATGGCTCTTTAGCATCTCGTCGCAAAGCGTTAGGTTATATCTACGATACAGCCCTGGTTCATGCACTATTCGAGCAAGCTCCAACTCGGTATGCTAACCGTCAAGGTGGTTATACTCGCATTTTGCATACCGTCCCCCGTCGCGGTGATCATGCGGAAATGGCGATTATTGAACTAGTTTAAAGTTATTAGTCATTGGTCATTGGTCATTGGTCAGTAGCAAAGAAAAACAACTGACAACTGACAATTGACAACTGACGACTGACAAACAACTATGTTAGAAAGCAGCCAGCATAATTCTACTCAACGAGTAGCCTTGGTTATTCAGTACATAGGTACTCATTTTCACGGCTGGCAAAGACAAAAAGGACAGCGCACTGTCCAGGAAGAGATAGAAACAGCGATCGCCACTGTTTTAGGGTATCATGTGACACTCCACGGAGCAGGTAGAACTGATTCTGGAGTCCATGCTGCCGCTCAAGTAGCCCATTTTCAAGCTACAGGTTTAATTCCTGCTCACAGGTGGGCAAAAGTTCTCAATGGCTATTTGCCCCCAGGGATATTAATCAGGGCATCAGCAGGTGTAAGTGAAAGTTGGCACGCTCGTTTTAGCGCGATTTACCGACGATATCGTTACACTATCTACACTGAAGATTTACCGAATTTATTCGCGCAACCTTTCAGTTGGCATTATTATTATGCTCCCCTAGATGAAGCCTTAATTACATCTGCCCTGAAACCGCTACTGGGAAAACACCATTTATCTGCTTTTGAACGGGCTGGGTCAGCGCGATCGCATTCCTGGGTAGAAGTGCAAGCAGTAGAATGTCGCCGTAATAGATCATTTATCCATATTGAAATTCAGGCTAATGGATTTTTATATGGCATGGTACGGCTATTAATCGGCATGGTAGTACAAGTAGGTTCTGGTCAGCGGAGTCTAGATAACTTCACCGACATCTGGCAACAAGAACGCCGGGAAGAAGTGAAATATTCTGCACCTGCTCACGGGTTATGCTTGTTAAGAGTCGGTTATCCCGATTTTCCCTTTCCGCCAAAAATTTGGTATGACACCCAACCATACTTAGTCATGAATAATGACTCACAATTGACAACTGACAACTGACAACTGACAACTGACAAAAAAATGAGTAAAACCTACCTTCCCCCTCAAGCATCTATTGAGCGCGATTGGTACTTAGTAGACGCTACAGATAAACGTCTGGGTCGTCTTGCTACAGAAGTCGCCATGATTCTTAGAGGCAAAAAGAAACCTGAATTTACACCCCATTTAGATACAGGGGATTTTGTCATTATTATCAATGCTGAGAAAGTGGCAGTTACAGGTAAAAAACGCACCCAAAAACTTTACCGTCGTCATTCCGGCCGTCCTGGTGGAATGAAAACAGAAACTTTTGCTAAATTGCAACAGCGCTTACCAGAAAGAATCCTTGAACACGCTATTAAAGGTATGTTACCTAAAAATAGTTTGGGTAAGCAGTTATTTACCAAACTGAAAGTGTATGCAGGACCAACCCATCCTCATGAAGCACAACAACCCAAAGAAATCACAATTAGTACAATTCCTGGAGAAAATTAATGCAAGTAGCAGAAACTACTAGCGGTCGTGCCGTTTACTGGGGTACTGGTCGCCGTAAATGCTCAGTTGCTAGTGTCCGTCTAGTTCCCGGTGAAGGGAAAATGACTGTTAATGGCAAAGATGGAGATTTGTATTTCCAATTCAATCCCAACTACTTAGGAGCTATTAAAGCACCCTTGGAAACATTGGGATTAGAAAGCGAATATGACATTTTGGTGAAAGCCGAAGGTGGTGGCTTAACTGGACAGGCTGATTCTATTCGTCTAGGAGTTGCCCGCGCCCTGTGTCAACTTGACCCAGATAACCGTTCACCGCTGAAAACTGAAGGCTATTTAACTCGTGACCCACGAGCTAAAGAACGGAAGAAATACGGTTTGCACAAAGCCCGCAAAGCTCCTCAATACTCCAAACGTTAATCGTCTTTGGATTTTGGATTTGGGGTTTTTCTCCATCACCCATTGCGGCCATATCTATCGTCTTTGAAGCATAATAGAGATATATAATAGCAAAGCGTAGCGTAAGCCGTAGAGATTTATCTCACAGTCTAAAATCTAAAGTGTCAAAATTTATAAAATAGATTCGCAACAAAAAACAATGGCTAAACCTGATATTCATCCCAAATGGTATCCAGACGCTAAAGTCTACTGTAATGGTCAAGTGATTATGACTATTGGTGCTACGAAGCCAGAATTACACGTAGATGTTTGGTCTGGAAATCATCCATTTTACACTGGTACTCAGAAAATGATTGATACTGAAGGCCGTGTAGAACGCTTCCTCCGTAAATATGGTATGTCCAGCGCTCAAACTGAAACTCAAACTGAAGACGATAATCAAAAGTAGCTGGTTGGCTGTAGCTGTTGATAGCGTGGCGTTCGCCATAGACGACCCTGCATAGTGCTGGGTCGCTTGTCATTTAATGCTTGAGCCAATTTGTTATTTTTTAGGAGCATTTATAGTCATCATGGCAGAATCATACTTACTGGAGAAACTTAAATCTGTTGAACAAACTTTTCATGAATTAACACGCCGTTTAGCCGATCCTGATACCGCTGGT
>JANMGZ010000531.1:0-6142 GCA_031374905.1 Dolichospermum sp. OTE_70_metabat_362_sub | reverse complement strand
TATATTACCCATGTCGGTGATAGTCGTGCCTATTGGATTACTCGCTATAGTTGTCATCAAGTTACTTTAGATGATGATGTCGCATCCCGCGAAGTCCGTTTAGGTTATTCTCTTTACAGAGAAGCATTGCAACACAGTGGTTCTGGCTCCTTAGTTCAAGCTTTGGGAATGAGTAAAAGTACCTCACTACATCCCACATCTCAACGCTTTATTATTGATGAAGATGCTGTTTTTTTACTTACATCCGATGGCTTGAGCGATTTTGACCGAGTAGAAGAATCTTGGGAAACAGAAATATTGCCTCTGCTTTCTGGGAAAACAAGTATTGAAAATGTTGCCCAAAGACTTATAGAAATTGCTAATACTAAAAATGGACATGATAATGTCACCATTGCCTTAATACATTATGATGTCAAATACTCTGAGCCAGATATGGCAATTACAGCAGACATTTCTAATCTTTTAGCTGATACAGAATTATATTCATTAGATGATCCGGTCAATACTAAGAGTTATCTTAATAATCACCAAACTCAAGTCATTACTGAAAATAAAAATATCAAATCTACCCAAGTACCACTACAGTTGTTTGTTATTTTAGGATTAACGTTATTAGCTGGTTTACTAGGATATTGGTTGAAACTTCAACTCAAATTACCAACAATAATTTCATCCCCGTCTCCATTTTCCAGTCAGCCCCCACCTTCTACAATACAAAGAACTTTAGACAATCTCTCTCCTAATTGGGTGATTCAAGCGAATAGTTCCATAACTGTAAATAAACAAACTTTTCCGGCTGAAAGTTTCTTCCAAGTTATAGATAAAAAAGCTAATCCTAATCCTGGGGATAATATAGAAGTGAATTTGCGTGTCTGTAAAACATCTAATCCCGCACCACAAACTCCTAAAATAGTTAAGCTTAATCTTTCTAAACTGCAAGATTTAGCAAAGGATATCTCTATTTTACAATCAGATCAACCTAGTCCTTGTGACTAGAGAACAGGGAACAGATAGAATCTCACTGACAACTATAGCAATTGAGGGCGCAGACCCTGCGCCCCTACAGACTTGACGATTTGCTGACTGTATATTACTCAAGTGCATACGGCTATAACAACTAACAAGTGACAACTGACTAATGACTAAATTCGCTACTTCTGCCTAGAATATCTGTATCTGTGTTTTGAAAGTTTAGTTTCTACCAATCCATGTCCAGCTTGAATTTGGCGATGCCTTCGGCGAGTATAGCGATCGCCCGTTTAGTGAATACTGGCACAGATAACTTTGCTATTTGGGTAGTTAAAGCCCCCTACCCTAGTGGCTACGTTCTCCGTGATTGTGTTTTTTCCAGCGAACTTAATCAAGTTTGGCGAGAATGGCAGCAAATGTTTGCTGGTAATAGTCCCTTAGATATTACTTCCGGTTCAATTTCCGCATCAGTTAATTCCTTGCCTTTAGCGGTAATTCCACCTGCTGAAGGTCAAATTACAAGTCCCTATAGTAGTCGGTTGATGCAATCTTTGGGCATCAATCTATGGCGATGGATATTTGATGGGGCGATTCTGAGTAGTTGGGAACGCAGTCGGGGGATAGCTATGGGTCAACAGACTCAATTACGGTTTCGGTTGGAAATTCGTGATCCTGATCTGATTTCCTTACCTTGGGAAATTATGCAGCGGGAAGTTGGACAATCAGCCATATCTCTTTCCCAGGATATTTTATTTAGTCGTACCATCAGTGAAGTTGAACCCCTGCCAGAATTGCGAACCGACCGGGCTGTAAATATTCTGTTGGTATTAGGACATGATCATCAATTACAATTAGATCGGGAAGTATTGTTACTAAAAAAGATATTGTTAGAAGGTCGTCCTGTAGGCAAAACTGCCGCTGGATATGCACCATGTACAGTAAAAACACTGGTGCAACCTACTAAAATAGAGTTGATTCAGGAGTTAGAAACTAAAGTTTATAATGTGTTCTTTTATGCTGGACATGGACTACCAGACCCAGATGGAGGGTCACTATTTTTAGGAACTAAACTCAAAATTAATGGCATAGAATTAGCTCAAGTCTTAACGCGAACTGGGATAAAACTAGGAGTTTTTAACGCCTGTTGGGGAGCGCAACCAGCGGTAATTAATCATCAGGCTATACCTGCTAGTAGTTTGGCAGAAGTGCTGATTCGGCACGGTGTACCGGCTGTGTTAGGGATGCGTGATGAAATTGCTGATGCAGAAAGTCATAGTTTTATTCAAGCTTTTGCTGCCAGCTTGCGATCGCGCAAATCAATTGATGAAGCTGTAGCAGCAGCCAGACAAGAACTGTTAACTCTGTATAAATTCAATCAACCAGCATGGACATTACCAGTTCTTTACCTGCATCCTGATTTTGATGGAGAACTGATTCAAGACGTAGATGAAGGAGTTACAGAACTACCAGAACCGGGGATTTCTGGCCTAGCTACCCCTGTGAATACGGCATATTTGCGATGCCTGGGGCGGGCAGAATCATCGCTTCCACCAGATGGTAAAACTTGGTTGTTACGCCCTGGAGTTACCCGGATCGGTCGCACCAAAGATAATGATATTGTGATCCCAGAAATTTATATTTCCAAACGCCATGCGGAAATTTTATGTCGAAATACTCTCAATGAAACTACATCAATGACTACTTATTATCTGCAAGATTTGTCTACCTATGGGACTACCTGGTATTTAAGCCCTAACGGTTGGCAACAAATCCTGCGGGAAGAAGTACCTTTAATATCGGGAATGCAGTTAATGTTTGGGAGTTCTAAAGGTGAAATTTGGGAATTTAGTCAAGAAGAACCTTAAATTTTCTTGATTTCCCCAGATGAAGGTGCTTGAGTCAATTATTTTACGGAAACCTCATAGTTCAGGCTGTAGCTGTCAACAAGATAAATGAATGAATAGTGAAAATAAAATGAAAAACCAAATTAACGACTTAAATATTTTGAATACTGCCCCATCAAATGTGGATTTAGAATTTATAGAAGCATTGCTAGAACCTGAAGATGCTACTTATCCCTGGAATTTGGCTGATGAATCCTCAGCAGCTTATTTTCATCATTTAGAACTACAGTTTGGGTTACAAGGTGTTTCAGATTCAGAACTACTCACAAGTACCGATAATTTTTATCAGCACTTAGATATAATTTGGGATCAAGTTTCTGTTATTGAAAATAATAACATCACTAAAAGTACAGTTAATTATCTTCAAGAAGCATTGCAAAATGCTTTTTCGTTCATCCCTGAAGTTTTACTCACTGCGATAGCTCAAAAAGCTGCGGAAGTTTTCATTCTTGAACAATCAGCTAGTGAGAAACTAGTCGAATGTGTACAAGCTTTACTACCTAGTTGGCAAATAGATGATCTATTAGTTTTGGCTCGTCCTTTTGCTTATTCAATGCGAAGTAGTGAACCACAGACATTGACATCTATAATTAGAAATTTTGAACATCAAGATTGGGCAAATTTATCAGAAATAGAACAAGCAAAAATTACTTTAGCGATCGCTGATTATGCCCTCCAACATCTTTCCAAATCTGATTCTCAAGCTGACTTTTAACTGAGCGCAGGCCCTGCGTCCCTACCTTTTGCTATTTTAGATCAAGAAAACGGGTAGCAAAATTGTGTGATCGAGTTGGTGATAATACCCGGGCTTTGAGAATAGCTGCCATTAAAAAGGCATAAGATAAAACACCAACTACCACCAAGAAAAAAGCATTAATAGAACCTGTCGCATTCCACAAAGCGTGAAGTGCAGAAGCACTCAAATAACCAACAGAGAGAATTTGCTTTCCTTTGGAGGGTTTTAATACAGCCAAACCGATAAAATAACCTAAATAGCCGCTGTAAGCCATGTGTCCAGCCACAGAACCTAAAATGCGGGGAATAAGTAGCTGTAAACCCAAGGATTGACCAGAATTTTGAGAAATTAAGGGGACATATTGCCCAAGGGTTTCTAATAACGTAAAGCCTACAGCGGAAGCTGTGCCTAAGAGAATGCCATCTAAAGGTTCCCAAACTCCAATTCTTTCTCGCCAAGGTGATGGTAATGAGTTACCAATCCAATAAGCCCCTAATACTGGTAATATTTTCAGCAACTCCTCCATTAACCCTGCACCAAAAAACATCCGCACAAATAATTCAGTGAAGGTAATCCCATTTTGAGATGCAGTATCTAAAGTCCCAGGTAAAATATCTCGGAATATTTTAATGAACAAATCTAATAGAGGACTGAGCAAAATTAACATTGTACTCAGTGCCGCAGCGGTTAGTACCCACCAAGGCTTAGGTTTACCACATAATTGATAAACAAAATAGTAAGCAGCAAAAGCGATGTAAGATCCGACAATTACTTGATTGGCTTGGGGATGACCGACAGTGGCAAACATTAATACTACAAAAACTACGGTTAAGATTCCTGGGATCAGGTAGGCTTTGCGGGTTAGATCTTTACCAGTAGAAATAATAGGAAACAACTGTGTGAAGCTGACAGAATCTTGTTTTGATGACAGATAATGGTCATGAACAGATGATAATACTGTAGCTTTACTAACATTTATCATCGTCCTTTGAGCAATAACTTCATACTCAAAAATAAATTGTGGTCCATCAGCACCAAGGGAAATCCGATCACCTAAATGTAATTCTTGACATCCTTTTAAGTGTTCTCCATTTAAAAAAGTACCATTGGCACTGTTCAAATCACAAATTACCCAGCTAGAACCGCTATTGGTGGCTAGAGAAAGGGGACGAACTACCGCATGACGACGAGATACCATCCGGTATATCATGGCATCCAAGACAATTTGGCAGATGGGGTCACGTCCAATTACCATTTCTTTGCCAGGAAGCAATGAGTAGCGAGATGCTGACTCGGAAGCTTCGACTTTACTGGACACCAACCGCAGAAATGCATTCTGTCTTGCGTTTTTGCCTGTCATCGAGTTACTGAGTATGTCTAAACAAATTCTATGGCTTGTGCCACGCTATCAAATTTTGTGGTAGTAGATTTAAACTTGAGCCATATTTACGGCCGCACCATTCCTCAATATACTATAGCTTCACTAGCCTTGTCGTTGCTTCCATTTAAAATACAAAATTCCAGAATAAGTGAGAATATTTAAACAGGTGAGAAGTAAAAAGTTACGGAAGTTACAAAAATCAAAGGACAGAAGTAAAACCCGCACAAATAAACTTATTCATTTTTACTATGGTATAGTATTAACAATAACCATCATTTAATGTTCTTTTCTAGAATTACTACTGCGAATTATCCAATAACTAATTGATAGAGAAAGAATCGCAATACCTAAACCGATAATTTCTATCCCTTCAGTTACTTTTAAATCAAGAATAATAATTTTTCTGGCAATAGCAATTAAAGAAGTAACAATAACTAATTCAACTTGTAAAACGTGCTTTTTGAGGTAAGCAGTAATATTTTCTAATATTTCTAAAGCAATTAAAACATTGAGAAATAAACCGAAAGTTTTAAATAATGTTTGACTAAAACTACCTTCTTGTGGAGAAAGTATTTCCTTAAAAATAAATATTGCTAAATCACCAAGTGTGGCAAAAATTACTATTACCATAAGTAGAGAAAGTAATTTTGCAACTATTACCTCAATAACTTCCATCACGTGCATGAAGCTTTTGTCACTGGTAACTTCTAGAAAATTTTTAATGAATTTTCTCATTTGATCCCCCTTGATTAAAATTAAGTTGAAAATTATGAAGATAAAACAAAAATCCCGTAGATAAATCTCAAGGATCAAAAAGCATAAATATATTTTCTACTTTTACAAACTTTGCAGTTTAAGAAAATGCCTTTAAAAGTAATAGCTCATTACTTAGATTGTAAAATTAATCATGATCATTCTTGCACAATTTAG
Organism: Dolichospermum sp. OTE_70_metabat_362_sub; assembly: GCA_031374905.1. Taxonomy (GTDB): domain Bacteria; phylum Cyanobacteriota; class Cyanobacteriia; order Cyanobacteriales; family Nostocaceae; genus Dolichospermum. Next base: position 222 of record JANMGZ010000531.1, on the reverse strand, counting down.
GTATCTGAAAAATCAATCATAACCATTGATAATTAACAATAGATTAGGTATACTCAACAGGGCTTAATCATTTGATTCTGTGAGGGTTTAGCATTGCTCATTGGTGTCAACTTAGCCCACAGATAGCTTATTTGTTTGGCTTCCACACCCGCCTGGAACTTAAGTTCCAGGCTAATAGCTAAAGTTTACTAAAGTAAACTGAAGATATAGACAATTATTAGT
>JANMGZ010000526.1:0-1527 GCA_031374905.1 Dolichospermum sp. OTE_70_metabat_362_sub | reverse complement strand
CTGTAAAATCTCTCTGAATCCAAATTTTTCCATCTTTAATATCTACATGAATAATTGTCCCATAAACGTAACTCACATTAATTCATGAGATTAAATTTAGTTAATTTTGGTGCGTTACGCTTCGCTAACACACCCTACTGTCTGAATCAGGATGTCCAGGATTAGAGGATGTACAGGATGAAGAAAAAAACTCATCTTCAAAACCTGAAATATCCCCATATAAATATTCATAAAAAATCCTGTAAATCCTCTAATCCTGATTCAGACATTTTTAAGTTAAAATAGACATAATGCCAAGTAGTTATTTATTAAAAATTATGCTCAATCAACCAATTTCTAAAGTTTTAACCCAAGTACAGGAAAACTTAAAACAAATTTATGGAGAACAATTAGACAAACTAATCTTATTTGGTTCACAAGCGAGAGAAACAGCACAACCAGACTCAGATATTGATATTTTAATTGTCTTGAAAGATGTTTTTAACTATTCTCAAGAAAGTGAAAAAATCAGTCAAAGTATTGCTGATTTATGTTTAGAATATAACGTTTTAATTAGTTGTGCTTTTGCTACCTGTGAACAACTGGAAAATTATAATAGTGGTTTCTTTCGCAATATCAGACAAGATGGGTTAGTAATATGAACCCTGAACAAGAAAGACTCCTAGAAAAAGCCGAGAGAAGTTTGCAAGCAGCAACAGAACTCAATCAAAAAGGTTTTGCTGAATTTGCAGCATCTCGTGGCTATTATGCGATGTTTTATGTTGCTACCGCTTTTTTAGAAGGGGAAGGACTTGCGTATTCTAAACATTCAGCCGTAATTGCTGCTTTTGGAGAAAAATTTGCACGTCCACAACGAGTTCCTCGTGAATTTCATCGTTATTTAATTGATGCAGAAAGAACTCGTTTACGCGGTAACTATAATACTGATCCTAATATTACAGAAGCTGATGCTGATTTGATCATTCAAAGGACTATCGAAATTCTAAATTTTACTAAAGCAAATATTGATTCTCTCCCCCCTTAAACAATCACAGATTATGAACATCCTTATGGATAGTTAAGCGTATTTGATGCTGAAGAATTGCAAGATTTTATTAAAGAAGTGAGTGAGGCTTTTCGCTTAACTGATACTTCTAATCAGGCTTGGGATTTGATTGATGCTATTATTCATGAATGGAAATAAAGTGTAATAGCTATTAATAGTCCTGAGTTAGCAGCAGCTTTTAATGATAATAAGGTAAAGTTATGAATATCCAAATTAAACCGGAATTAGAGCAAATTATTGAAGCGCAAATTGCCACAGGTAGATATGCAAATCCTGAAGATGTAATTAGTAAGGCGTTAAAATTGCTTTTGGAGTGGGATAAGGGTTATCAGAATTGGGTGGAAGAAACACGGGAAAAGGTGGATGTTGCTATTGAACAATTAGATAGAGGGGAAGGGATTAATGGGGAAGTTGTGATTTCACAATTGCGGGATAAGTTGCGTCAAGCGAGAGATAGATAATTCTGAAAATACATATTATTT
>JANMGZ010000524.1:0-4449 GCA_031374905.1 Dolichospermum sp. OTE_70_metabat_362_sub | reverse complement strand
TTAAAAAATGCCTGGCTATTTCGAGATAGTACCTTAAGCTGGGGCAACTACACCAAGAAAATTTTTTGGATTTGGGCTTGGTCGTGGTTGGTAGCAGGACCCATAGCAGCGGCCAGCTTTCCTCCACAAAAGCAGATGTTTAATTTTCTTCTTTGTGGATCTGGTGCTGCTAGTGTAAGTGTATTATTAGTATTGGTGCGGTTATATTTAGGTTGGTTCTATATGCGCGATCGCCTTTATAGTCCCACCGTATTCTATGAAGAATCTGGTTGGTACGATGGACAAACTTGGATAAAACCCCAAGAAGTCATTAGCCGCGATCGGTTAATTGTTACCTACGAAATCAAACCCATTTTCCAACGCTTGCAAATTACCTTTGCCGCCTTGGCTCTTGTGTATCTTATTGGTACTATAGTTTGGCAATTTTTATAAATAGTCATTGGTAAAATAATTGACAATTGACAATTGACAATTAACAACCAACAACTGACAACTGACAACCGACAATTCACAACATAGATATAAACCCATGACAATGGGAAAACGAACACAAGCCGCAACACTGGAAGTCCGGTTACTGCGTGAAGGTATTATCGAATCTCGGCATATAGTCCAGGCTGTAGTTAGCGACGACAGGGGACGGGTTCTTTCCGTTGCTGGTAACGCTGAAACGGCTGCATTTGTCCGTTCTGCCCTCAAACCATTTCAAGCACTGGCTGTTACCAGCACAGGCACATTAGAACGCTATGGTTTGAGCGATAGAGACTTAGCAATTATCACTAGTTCCCACAAAGGCAGCATGGAACAGGTGAGACAGGTTTTCAACATTCTATGGCGCGCAGATATTGACATCAATGCCCTGCATTGCCCCATTCCCCAAGGTAAGCGTAGTCCTTTAGAATATAACTGCTCTGGCAAACACGCGGGAATGTTAGCTGTTTGTCAGCAACGCCATTGGCCGTTAACTAACTATTTGGATCGTAAACACCCAGTTCAACAGTTAATTATCACCAAAATAGCAGAATTACTGCGAATGCCCGCAGAAGAATTTCTCACCGCTCATGATGACTGTGGCGCACCCACATATTTGATGCAACTCAGTCAAATGGCATCTTTGTATGCTGTGCTTTGTTCTAGTAATAGCGTGGATATGGAGCGAATTGTTCGCGCTATGAACCATCACCCTACAATGGTGGCGGGTGTTGGAGAATTTGATACAGAATTGATGCGCTTGACTCCTGGTGAACTGGTTAGTAAATCTGGAGCGGAAGGCGTACAGTGCATTGGCAGACTTGGTGAAGGTATGGGATTAGCTATTAAAGTTATAGATGGCTCAAAACGCGCTAAATATGCCGTAGCTATTCATATCCTCCAACAAATGGGTTGGATTAGTCCCAGCATTGCCCAAAGCCTTTCCGAAAAGTTTATGAACTTGGGAAAATACAAGCGTTTGGAAGTAGTTGGAGAATTATCGCTTTTGTAGTTGACAAACTTTTGACTTCGCGCTATATTAAAGAAGTCGAGAGAAACGCGACGAAAGCGACGCGGGATAGAGCAGCCTGGTAGCTCGTCGGGCTCATAACCCGAAGGTCAGTGGTTCAAATCCACTTCCCGCCACCAAATCAAAAACAAGTCCCTGTAATCTTCTAAGTTTGCAGGGATTTGCTTTATTAAAATAGAAGTCAGGAAGGGAAGGGAATAAAAAATGTCAGTATTAATTCTTCTCCAACCCACTGCTAAGTAATTAGACAAAATTAAATTCACTTGTAGAGAGAGGGAACAGAAAAATCAGTTCTCTCATGAATTCTGTCCTATTACTTATAGAAATCAACTACTCACAATAAGAATGAGGGGATAAAAGTCCAGAATTAAGGCGAAATTCTCCTAGATATGTTTCTAAAACTTGAAATTGGGAAATGTTCAAGCTGTAATAAATCCAGCGTCCTTCCTGACGGGAATTTACTAAACTAGCTTCTTTGAGAGTTTTGAGATGAAAAGAAAGTTTTGACTGACTGACTTCTAAAGCATCACATAAATCACATACACAAAGTTCACGCTGACGCAGTAGTTCTATGACACTGATTCTAATGGGATCTGATAGGGCATGAAACCCCGCTACTATTAAACTATGAGTGGCAATTGGCATTATTTTAAATTGAAATAGTTAAGTTAAGAAAATTAAACGTGTGAAAAATCATCCCCAGCCAAAAGACCAACACCATCTTTTTATAGCCTTAATGGTTGGTAATTCTCGCCTGCATTGGGGATTATTCATAGATAAGACTTTATACTCAATTGGGGACACGTTTCATTTACCTGAATCTGTTATACAAAAATTAGCTCAATATCCAACCCTAGATAATTGGTTGACAGTTATTTCTTTACCTAATAATCTTCCTATTATCCCACATGATCCTATACCCCTGATTCTTGCTTCTGTCGTTCCCAATCAAACTGTACTTTGGCAAAGTTACCCCAATCTGCGCCTGATTACCTTAGAAGATGTACCATTAAAGCAAATGTATCCGACACTAGGAATTGATAGGGCTTTGGCTATATGGGGTGCGGGAATAACTTGGGGATTTCCCACATTAGTAATTGATGCTGGTACAGCATTAACTTTTACAGGTGCAGATAATCATCAGTGTTTAATTGGTGGCGCAATTTTGCCGGGTCTAGGGTTGCAACTTTCCAGTTTAGGGCAAAAAACTGGACAATTACCATTATTAGAAACTGGTTTAATGATATCCTTGCCGACACGGTTTGCGATGAATACATCAACAGCAATTCAAAGTGGAGTAGTTTACACTTTGTTAAGTGGTATAAAATATTTTATTGAAGCTTGGTGGCAATTATTTCCTCAAGGTCAAATTGTGATGACTGGTGGTGATAGTAATTTATTGAAAAACTATCTTCAGCAACAATTTCCAGATATAGCAGATAGATTAATTGTAGACAATAAATTAATATTTCAGGCGATTGGAAATATAGTGATTACATAATTGACTATTTAGGCAAAAGGGACGAATTAAGAACACCTACTTGGCTCAAAAATATGCCAAATATAACCAAGCTACCACCAATATATTGAGCTAGAGTAGGAACTTCACCAAGTATCAAATAAGCCGCAATAATGCTGAAAATTGGTGTAAAAGATCCAGCTAAGGAAGCCTCTGATATTGTAGAAGCTCTCAATCCCTTGAGCCAAAATAACTGACCTAGTACGACAATTACAGCCCCATAAATAAGCATCCATTGCCATAAAAAAGGCGAAAATACATCCATAAAATGATTTTGTCCATAAAGAATTAAAGCAATAAAGAAAAATACTACAGTTCCTAAAGCAGTCCGAAAAATACTAAAAATGCCGATAGGAATATGAGAAAGTGATCTTTTAATAATAATTGTTGAAATCACGGAAATAACCGCTGATACCGCTGCTAATATTTCCCCTAAACCAACTCCTGCTCCCATATTGAGCATTTTCATTCCTGGTGTTTGTAAGATAACAGTTAAAATAACGCCAATAAAAGCAGTAAAAGCTCCCATAATTTCCCAACGGTTTACCCGTTCTTGTAGTAGCCAAACAGATAAAACCATAGTTAATGGTAGTTGTAATCGTCCTATCAAAATAATATTATTAACCCCTGTTATTGCTAATGCCTGAAAAACTAAGCCAGGAACAACTGCACCAGCCAAAATTGCCACAGTTGTGAGGGCAACCCAATCTTTTTTTGATATTTTTTGCAAAGTGACTTGATTCCACTCTTTCCCATAGATTAATGACAAAAGTATCAAGGCACAGATATTACTCACAAATAAAACATTGCATAGAGAAATTGGATTTCGACCATCTATAAAATGTTGAGTCCCTATTTGTGTTATCTTGCGCGTGACAGAGCTAGACGCACCACCAATAAGAATTCCTAACCAGAGATAGACTTGACCAGTAATTTTTTTAGACACAATAACACCACTACGAAAATGGAACACGGATTCTACGGATTATTAGGATTACACGGACTTTTCTTTTTTCTATATCCTCCAAATCAGCGTAAGCCATTAAAACGGATTATACGGCTTATATGACGACACAGATTTTTTCTTCTCCATATTGTCCAAATCAGTGTAATCAGCGTAATCCATTAAATCCGTGTTCAGCTTTTATGAGAATATGCTGAGTACAAACTAAATTTTCCCAAGGAATAAATTCAGATAATTCCTAGACTCACTTCATTTTAGTTTCAGTAGTAGATGAGATAGTACGTTTAGTTGAAAAATTTAAATATCAGAAAAAACAAATGAAATTTGCTTCTTCTTTGCTTACAGGTGTTGCTCTAGCTGGTATTTTAACTGTTTGGGATGTACCTCTTAAAGCTGTGAATCCTTTATTAGTTCAAGCTTCCGCAGAAGAAATGAAAGATGTTACAGGTTTAACTGCGACAAAAA
>JANMGZ010000503.1:0-3521 GCA_031374905.1 Dolichospermum sp. OTE_70_metabat_362_sub | reverse complement strand
CATTAGGCACGCGAATCATTTCACTGGGAGACTTCCAATTAAAAAAATATCCCAAAATCTCTTGTGGTGCGGGCATACTACGACAAGCTCAGTACAAGTCTTGCCCGCTAATAATACAAGGACGGGCAAGATGCCCATCCCACAATACTGGATCATCCTTTTTATGTAGTTCTCTGGGTGGGGTCTTGTTGGCAGTCATGATATCTGTAGTTGATATCGAATATTTTAAACTAAAAAATTCGATTCGTTAATCTAACACTAATAAACATTAATCTGACACCAATAAGATTTTAACCTGTATAAGTAATGTTATCAATTATTATCCTAAAGAGTTTATAAAAATCAACCTTTTGTAATCTCCAAATACTGGATTTCTGGAATAACTAACCAGAAGAAATTTGTGCTGTCAACAACATAATCCCGAATAATTTCAGATGTCTAAATTCACGTTCAAGTTAATATCATCCCTTGTAACATCAACAGCATTAGTTCTTGGATTGGTGCAATCTGCATCATCGCAGTCATCAGTTAGTGTGCATTTGACAATGGGAAACCCCAGTAATGCAGGTACTAGCACCAATAATTTACTGTTAAATAAAGCACAGTATGCTGTTGGATATAATTGTGCAGCAGGTCGCCCAAACTGGGTTAGTTGGCAGCTAAATAATAGTTGGTTAGGTTCTACTCCCCGACAAGACGATTTTCGTGCCGACACTACATTACCTTCTGGTTGTTATCGAGTTGGGAGTACCAGTTATTCTGGCTCTGGTTTTGATCGTGGTCACATGACTCCTTCTGCCGATAGAACCAATTCTGTTGCTAGTAACAGTGCGACTTTCTTAATGACCAATATGATCCCACAAGCACCCGACAACAATCAGGGTGTATGGGCTTCGCTTGAAACCTATGAGAGAGATTTAGTAGTAAATCAAGGGAAGGAACTTTACATTATTTCTGGGGTGTATGGAAGTGGTGGTACTGGTAGCGCTGGTTCTAAAACCACTATTGACAGTGGTAGAATTGCAGTCCCTGCTCGTACATGGAAAATAATCGTTGTTGTAACACCTGGTACTGGGCTTTCCGGTGTCAACACAAGTACAAGAGTGATTGCGGTTGATATTCCTAATACCCAAGGAGTAAGAACTGCTGACTGGAGAAACTACCGAGTTTCTGTAGATAGCCTTGAATCAAAAACTGGCTATGATTTTCTCTCACAAGTTTCAACATCTATTCAATCAACGATAGAAGCGCGAGTTGATAACTTGTAAATCTCGATTACTTCAAAAATAAAAAAGCCTGTCTACATCTGTGGACAGGTTTAAAAAAATTAGTAGTGACTAGTAAATCATTAGGTTTCAATAACTTTTGTGGAAACTCCTGTTAAATTTTCATCTGAAGTTTTACCAATAATGTAAACGTCAATACTGATTGTACCTACTCTATAAACCTTGATTTCTTTTAAGTTATCGTTAAGCGTTTGGAGAAGTAATTGAAATTTTTTAACTTCTTCTTTTTGAATTTCATCGTGCCATTCTTTCTCGAAAGCACAGTTACGAAAGAAATATTCTAACTCCACTTCTTCTACTGGTGCATCTTGAGGATGATTTGTTAATTGTAGGAGTTTTTCAGTTGTCAAAGCTTCTTTTTCTTCCCAGAAAATAACTTCAAACGGATACTCCGATTCACTCATCATCAATAATCCGTCTGTAGCCTCTTGTAATCGGTCAATAATAGTGTTAGTCATTTTAGCGATCGCTCAACTCTTTATTGCTTATTTATTTTTTTTCTTTAATCAAATACTATCATCTTTAAACTTAATTATGGATAAATTGAGAGAAGCAGATTCTCTGATAAAAACTAATTGGTGGATTTGGGGTTGCAAGTTATGGATAGCAGTATCCATTTTGGCTAGAATTGTATCTTCTGGGAATGCGTCGGCTCAACTAGCGGCAGATAATATTATTATTAATAGTGTTAGTCAATGTGGATTCTCTATTTCTGGGGGATATGCTTCTGGAAACAAAAATAATCAAGATATCATTAATAATAGTCACGGTAATGTTAATAACAATGCTTGGCAAATTATAACCACATTAAATACAAATCCTTGCGTTAATCAAAGCGATCTGGAAAAAATCCGCCAAGAAAATGAAAGTAAACGGGAGTTGATTAGACAAGAAAACGAAAAGCAACGTGAGATTATCAGACAAGAAAATGAAAAGCAACGAGAGGCAATACGCACATATTCTCAAATCATGACTACTTGTATTAATGCACGGGCGCAGGGTACACAAAAAGGTGTAGATCCTGATAATATTTGCAATATTACACAATTGCAAAATAGCTTTGGTAATGTTTTACCTAGCCAAAAAAATTGATGACGTGCGATCGCTTCGCTGACCGTAGCGTAGCGATCGCTAATTTAATATTTAATTTTCCCTCAAGAATCAAATACTATCATCCATCCAGTCGCACTCATCACAATCCCAGTGAACCCGCGAGACATAATCACGGTCAAACTTAAAACCGCATTGTGGACATTTGCCTGTGAAGATAGGATGCCATTCAAGCAATTCTAACTGTCGTTCTGGTGTTATTGGTGGTGGTTGTAAAATTAGTTGGCCATTGTAATAAGTTGCCCCATCTGGTTGCCATAATTCTTCTTTTTCCGCGTTGGGGTCTTCCCGGAAATCTATGCAATTATCATCATCAACACCACTAGGATGAACAGCGCAAACAAGATCGAGGTTATGGGCATAAAGAAGACAGCGATCGCAATCGGGAATTTTAGGCATTTTATCAGTTTCCCTCAAGAATCAGAGGAAATATGTTTTGATGAAGATGGGTACTAAAACCACTATGTCCACTAAAGTTGATTCAGTTACCATCATTAATAATGTTACCTTATTGGTATTTTACACAGAATCGGACTGTTGGCAGTTCCGGTTAATTAGTGCTGGTGGTGAGGTGTTTGGTGAACGCAAACTTTACTACACCCCAGAAGCCGCAGAAAAAGCGGGGCGGGAATGGATTAATCTGGATAGTTGATTTTTTCTGAGGGGATGGAATGCGATCTCGCTCCGTAGGAATCGTTATACTGACCGAAGGTATCGCTGCAAGTAGTTTAATAATGAATTTAATTGAGATTGACTGTTTGTAGTTTTTGAAGAATTGCATTATTAATTTGTTGGGCTTCTTCGCTAGATTTTTTTTTAGCAGATTGGGGGGCGATGACTTTGGTGAGTAGAGCAATATCTGAGGTTAGTAAAGCGATAGCGAAGCGCTCCGCAGGAATCGCAAAGCGCGACTTAGGAATCGCTTGCATGAATTATCTGAGTTGAGTATGCAATTTTACTACTTTAATTTTAGGCTCTGTCTTGTTGGCTATGGGGATGTTTCCGAGTGTTCTTTGAGTTTCCATTAATTCCGATTTGAAGTAATCGGGAAAGTTGTCGCTATGGCTGAGGCACGCGAGAAGCTTGACAAGTTTCCAATAATTCCGATTTGAAGTAATCGGTAGG
>JANMGZ010000423.1:0-3751 GCA_031374905.1 Dolichospermum sp. OTE_70_metabat_362_sub | reverse complement strand
CTCAGCACTTGTAACCGTTTAGAAATTTACATCGTCAGCAACGAAACCACTCAGGGTATTCACGAAGTTACTCAGTTTCTTTCTGAACATAGCAAACTGCCGATCATGTCTCTACGACATCATTTGTTTATGTTGCTGCATGGTGATGCAGTTACCCATATTCTACGGGTTGCGGCTGGTTTGGATAGTCTTGTGTTGGGTGAAGGTCAAATTCTCGCCCAAGTTAAGAATACCCATAAACTCGGACAGCAATTTAATGGCATTAAAACGATTTTAAATCGGCTATTTAAACAAGCTTTAACAGCGGGTAAACGAGTTCGTACAGAAACCAGTATTGGTACTGGTGCCGTTTCCATTAGTTCGGCGGCTGTGGAATTGGCACAGATGAAAGTAGGAAATTTATCTACTTATCGGGTGTCTATTCTCGGTGCTGGGAAAATGTCCCGATTATTGGTACAACACCTGATTTCTAAAGGTGCAACTCAAATTAGTATTGTTAATCGTTCTCCTGGCCGAGCTGAGGAATTAGCTAAACAGTTTTCAGAACAACCTATACAAATCCATCTACTTCCAGAAATGATGTCAGTGGTTGCTGCCAGTGATATTGTATTTACTAGCACATCTTCGACTGAACCCATTCTAGATCGCGCTAAGTTGGAAACGGTGTTAGAACCAAATCAACAATTGATGTTATTTGATATTTCTGTCCCCCGCAATGTGGATGCAGATGTCAATGAGTTGGCAAATGTTAAAGCTTTTAACGTGGATGATTTGAAAGCAGTTGTCGCCCAAAATTATGAAAGCCGACGGCAAATGGCGCAAGAGGCTGAGAAAATCCTAGATGAGGAAGTAGAAGCTTTTGATATTTGGTGGCGGAGTTTGGAAACTGTTTCCACAATTAGTTCTCTACGAAATAAAATAGAAACTATCCGCGAACAAGAGTTAGAAAAGGCTCTATCTCGTTTGGGTTCAGAATTTGGCGAAAAGCACCAAGAAGTAATTGAAGCTTTGACACGGGGAATAGTCAATAAGATTCTTCATGATCCAATGGTGCAATTACGCGCCCAGCAAGATGTTGATGCTAGAAGACGATGTATGCAAACTCTGCAAATGTTATTTAACTTAGATACAGAGGAACAGTTTAGTTGAAATCAACGAGAGTCAGGAAGCAGGAGTATTGCTAACGCCACGCTGCGCTATCAGGGGTCAGGGGTTCATAAGAAAATTCCTTCCCTGTTCCCTGTTCCCTTTGAAGAATCACCAAATTGCAATTCCTATTACTCCCTATTAGGGATTGAAACCAGTTAAATTAGACACAAGAAAAATTAACTTATCCAGAAACAGAAACTTCCGATTGATAGCAAATCCCAGCTTCCTTGAATCTTTGTAAAGCTTCAGCCAAGCGATCGCAATCTGCAATTAAACTAATTCTCACATAGCCTTCACCACCTACCCCAAAGGCATTACCAGGAGTCAGAACCACACCCGTTTGCTGGAGAACGTGCAAAGCAAAATCTGTAGAATTCATCCCCACAGGGCATTTTATCCACAAATACATAGTTGCTTCAGTTTTGGGAATATTCCACCCCAACTTACCCAAACCATCAATTAAAAAATCTCGACGAGTGCGGTAACGTTGCTGCACTTCATGTAAATAACTATCAGGAAGTTGCAAAGCTGTTTCTGCGGCTGTTTGCAAAGCTGAAAAAATGCCATAATCTAAATTAGTTTTTAGTGTTCGCAAACCTTGGATAACGTGACGGTTGCCAACAACAAACCCAACGCGCCAACCTGCCATATTATAGGTTTTAGAGAGTGTGTGAAACTCTACACCAATCTCCTTTGCTCCAGGAATTTCTAATAAGCTAGTAGGTTGATAACCATCAAAAGCTAATTCTGCATAACATAAATCATGGACTAAAAGAATTTCATATTTGTGCGCAAACGCCACAATTTCCTCAAAAAATTCACGGGGGGCTGTGGCTGCGGTAGGATTACTAGGATAATTAAAATAGAGAATTTTGGCTTTTCTGGCCACTTCGTCAGGAATAGCTGCTAAATCAATTAACCAGTTATTTTCTTCTTTAAGAATTAAATTGTGAATCACTCCCCCAGCAATAATCGGTCCACGAAAATGCACAGGGTAAGATGGTGAAGGTACTAATACAGTATCACCAGGATTAATATAGGCGATCGCTAAATGCCCCAAACCTTCCTTAGAACCGAGTAAAGGTAAAGCTTCACTATCAGGATCAAGTGTTACACCATAACGGCGATGATACCATTGAGTAATAGCTTTACGGAAACTAGCAGTTCCTTCAAAAGGTGGATAACCGTGATTAGCCGGATTTTGCAAAGCTGCTATTGCGGCATCTATTACAGGTTGAGGTGTAGGACCGTCAGGATTTCCCATACCCAAATCAATTAAATCTAGTCCCTGTTCTCTAGCCTTAGCCTTTAATTCATCCAAACGAGCAAATACATAAGGTGGTAATTTTCGTATCCGTTCTGCGGGAGTAATCCAACTCAAACTCATTCTTTCACCTCGAATAGAAATAGGGGACGGGGGACCAGAAAGAGGCAAGGGTGCAGGGGGTAGGGGAAATATTTTTTACCCATTACCTATTACCTATTACCCATTACCTATTTTTAAATTTTAATTTTTAATTGACTTGGTGCAGTAGTAGAAACCATTGCAGCCATCAATTGTTCCAACGCTACATTAAAAGGTAAACGCTGGATATCAGAATTAGGTTCTAAACTAATTTCTGCTGCTGTTTGTAACTCAACCAGAGTGATATTACCTAATCCCAAATCTGCTAATTTTTGGGGTAATCCAATCTCTGCATAGAATTTCAATAATTGCTGTCTTGCTGACGCTGCTAATTGATTTCCTTGAATCATTTCTTCTAACCGCAGTTGTACTAGGATACCATAAGCGACCTTTTCTCCGTGAATGCTACCATGTCCAGAAATATGGGTTAAGCCATTATGAACTGCATGAGCCGCAACTGTGCGACATTGCGCCCCACCGAGTCCCCCAATTACCCCAGCTAGGAGTACAGTACAATCAACAACTTCTTGCCAAATTTCGCTACCGGGAGACTGTAACGCAGCGGCGGACTTTTGTAATAAAATATCTCTTAAAACTCGTGCTTGTTGGACTGCGGCTATAATCAAAGTCTGTTCTGAGTGTCCACTACTCACAGATGCTTCATACCATTTAGCGATCGCATCCCCAATTCCGGCAACCAAAGTCCGTTGCGGTGCGGTTTGTACCAAATCGTAATCGAGAATCAGCAAATCGGGACAACGCGACAGTCCGACATCATACAGAAAAGCCCCATCATCGGAATACACATTCGATAAAGCAGTCCAACCAGCACAAGTTGCGGCTGAAGTTGGAATAGTCACCACAGGTAAATCCAACTGATAAGCAACTAACTTTGCTGTATCTAACGCTTTACCACCACCTACACCAATAATGATATCAGCTTTGTGTTCTGAGGCTGCTTTGCGTAAAGAATGCAAACTGGCTTCACTACAATCGGGACTGTAATAAGCTTGTTCAACATTGAGTGCTTTAGATGTAGTTAAAGGATGCAAAAATTTTTCGGTAACAGTTAGCGTTTGTTTGCCACCGATAATTAAGGGACGCTTACCCAAGCGGGCAATGTCATCCACACAGGAAGCTAACACTTGCGAACCGCGAATTACACGCGCTGGCGCAACTCCTACCTTGACGAGATGG
>JANMGZ010000387.1:0-2179 GCA_031374905.1 Dolichospermum sp. OTE_70_metabat_362_sub | reverse complement strand
CAGATCCAAAGACTTTTATCACCATAGGGTTAGCTAAAAATGCCAACTTTGCCAACACAATTCAAAAAACTAGTGGAGATGAAGAATTTAATAAATTAGTGGCGCGTTATCGGGCTACTGTAGTTGCTAACGGCACATTTTTCGCCAAAAATGCCCAAAAAACAGTTATGGGTAATATGGTAGCTGGGGGAAAACTTGTTAAATATAGTCGTTGGGAAAACTTTGGAACTACCTTAGGCTTAGGAATTGGTAACAAACCAGAAATGGTAACAGCCAGATTAGAAGGTAAACCAGAATGGAATAAACATTGGTTTTCTCTGACTTGTGGACCGAGATTATTGAGAAAAGGGCAAATATGGTTAAACCCCAAGATGGAAGGTTTTAAAGATCCTAATGTTTTAGGTAATAGCGCCCGAACAGCTATTGGTTTTACCCAGGACGGTACGAAACTGATTTTAGCGAACTTTGAAATTAACCTGTCTTTACAACAAGAAGCGGAAGCGATGAAAGCAATTGGTTGTTACGAAGCTATGAATTTAGATGGTGGAGCATCTAGAGCCTTAGCCAGCAAGACTAATATCATAGTTCCTGCTGGTAGACCGTTAACTAATGTTATTGTCATTTACGATGCCACAAATCCTGCGCCTACAGCCCTACAACAGGCCTGGCTGAAGTTTCAAAAAGGCGAACTCACAAATTAGCACTTGCGCTATCACCCTCCTATACTGGCTGTGTAAATGTGCATGAAGTAGCTACAGCACTTCCCAATGTTATGAGGTACAAGAACCCCACCCCCAACCCCCTCCCCGCAAGCGAGGAGGGGGCTGAAATGTAACTCATAAAAGCGGAAACGGCTGTAAGTAATGCGACAGAATTAATTAAACAACTGATTTTTCTGTTCCCTCTCTCAACAAAAATATTTTTAAAGAATTTGCAAAATTGGTGCGTGAGTTTGCTATTTCTTAAAAAGTAACTAAATTAGGAGAACCACTTATGACCGCTAAAGGCAAACCCGCTGCTAAACCTTCCTACGTTTTCCGTACTGGTTGGGCATTACTACTTTTGGCTGTTAACTTTTTAGTAGCAGCTTATTATTTCCACATTATTGACTAGTTAAGTTAGAAGTGGACTGGTGCTGCTCAAATCGTGCCTTTGAATAAACCCTTGGGGCGAATCAGCAGCACCAAAATCATGATCAATAGGGCTACACCCTGTTTATACTGTGAACCTAACCAAGGGGTGCTAACTTCTTGAGCAATACCAATAATAAAGGCTGCGGCGATCGCTCCGTAAGGATTACCGATTCCTCCCAAAATTACTGAAGCAAATAAGGGTAAAATCAAAAACCAACCCATGTTCGGACGCACGGCTGTAATTAACCCGTACATACTACCACCCAAAGAAGTGAATGTCCCAGCAATTACCCAAGTCCAAAGAATAACTCTATCAACATTAATACCAGAGACTCTAGCTAAATCTAAATCATCGGCCACTGCCCGCATGGCTTTACCAATTTTGGTATTTTGTAGCAGGTAATGGAGCGATAAAATCGCCAAAATAGCTAATCCCAGAACCAAGAGTTGATTTTGGGGGATTTTTAATGTCCCCAATTCTAAAGCAGGGATAACAGGTAAATTATAGTTTTGGTTTTTACCTCCCCAGATAAAAATAATCCCATTGCGGAGGAATAAAGCCAGTCCGATAGAAATAATAATCAGAGTTGTGGAGGTAGCACGGATAGACCGCATTTTTGACCATAGCAATTTTTCTGCTAGTAGCATTCCCCCTACAGTTCCTACTGTAGCCACAATCATTGACAGCCAAATATTTAGACCCATACCATTGAGCATCAGGGTCAAATAAGCTCCCAGTGTGAGAAAATCACCGTGGGCAAAATTAGATAACCGCAAAATCCCATAGGTTAAGGTCAGTCCAACCGCTGCTAAGGCAATAATACTACCGACAGCAATACCGTTGATGATTAATTGAGCGAATTGAGCAAATTGTTGTATATCCATAATTATGAAGTTACTGTGAAGTTATGAAGTTGCTGTGAAGAAAATGGGTAGTAAATGATTTTATGCAATCATCTTTGGGATCTTAGTCACATTCCGCACTACTAGTTATGGGTTATATATAAAAAGCATTTGTAGGTTAATATACATAAATACTATTCACA
>JANMGZ010000367.1:0-2681 GCA_031374905.1 Dolichospermum sp. OTE_70_metabat_362_sub | reverse complement strand
ACTTTCAATAGCATTGCCACCTTTATCTACAAATACGGCTACATCTACTGGTGTAGTCCCCAGAATTTGTCCAACTCTTCCCCCTAAACGATTGTTACTAAAAGCTGGACGATGCCAACCAACAAGAACTAAATCTGGTTGTTCAATTTTGGCGATCTGTGCGGTTTCTCTGGCAACATTGGTAGAGATGCGAACTATGGGATGAATGCAAGAGCGTGTCAGTGGTGGTTCTATGGTAGCGATTAATTCTTCCAGTTTTTGGCGACGTTCGGCAATGAGTCTGTCGGCTTCTGTTGGGGTACTTTCAAAACCATAGTCTTCTTCAAGTTCAATGAAACTGAGGGGATAAACAATCGCAGGTTGTCGGTTATTAACTGCGATCGCTGTTGCTAACTGTAATAAACCTTTTTGGGCGCTAGGATTAGCAACTGGGACTAAAATCCGATATTGGGTAATGTAAGGTTCGCTGATGACAGGTACAGCTTCTGGTGGGATTTCTACTTCTGGTTCAACAACATCTAATCTGATCAGGCGTTTGGGATAAGTCCATTCCAGTAATGGTGAAGTCATGAATGTTGTCACCAAAGCCATAATTACTAACATGGTAAAAAGTAAGGGTGTAATTACGCCTAACTCTAAACCAATATTTAGGACAATTAACTCAGTTAAACCGCGAGTATTCATTAACCAACCCAAAGCTGAAGCTTCGCGTTTGTCAATGCCACTCATGCGAGCAGCTATATAAGCACCAGTAAATTTACCGCCAATTGCTACTAATAAAATCAAGGCAGATAATAGCCATAAATGAGGACTATTGAGTAAACCAATTTGTGTTTTTAAACCACTGTAAGCGAAGAAGATGGGTAACAGAAATATGAGGACAAAATCTTCAGTTTTGATGGCTAATTCTCTGACTAATTCTTCATCTTTAGGCATGACTGCACCTAATAGGAACGCGCCAAAAATTAGGTGAATACCGATAAATTCAGTGATTAAGGCAGAGGCAACAACTCCCATATAAATTATAGCCAGCACAAATTGACTCAACCGCCCAGCCCGACGATGATGTTTACTCAACCGTTTGAGAAACCACCGCCCAACTGTGAACATAAAGCCAATATAAGCAATGCTTTCAATAATAGTGAGAATAGCTTGCCCGTCAATACTACCATGACGAGCAACTGCGATCGCTACTGCTAAAATACACCAAGCTGTAACATCATCCACCGCCGCACAAGTTAAGGCTAATGTCCCTAACCGAGTTCCCTGTAAGTTATTTTCGGTGATAATTCTCGCCAAGACAGGAAAAGCGGTAATTGACATTGCTGCCCCTAAAAACAAGGCAAAAGGGGCAAAATTGACATTGGTACTAGAAACTAAAGGATAAAGCAGAAAAGATAATCCAAATGCCGAAACAAAGGGAATAATAATGCTGAGATTGGAAATGAGAATGGCAGTTTTTAAGTTACCACTCAGATATTTGGGATTTAATTCCAAACCAATCAGAAACATGAAAAATATTAGCCCTATTTGCGATAAAACATTCAAATAAGGCATCGTTTCTGGTGGAAACAGACTATGTGCTAAACCGGGAGCAATTAACCCAAATAATGATGGACCAAGCATGATCCCAGCGAAAATCTCGCCAATTACCAATGGTTGTTTAATTGATTTGAATCCCAAGCCGACAAGTCGGGAGAGTCCAATTACAATTAATACCTCAACTAGAACGAGAATAACTGTGTGCATATTTTCCTCACTAACGATTATCCGGGTTCACTAAGATAATTCTTGATAAAAGTGGAAATTGTCAACCTAATTAGATACATTTTCGGCTATTTTTATTAATTTGTGATGTTAATTATTGTTGCTTTTTTATCTTGAATGATCAAAAAAATCAGTATTAATTTATTGTTGAACTTCCCATAAAATTGAGAATTAGGAAGCATAAAATCTATATCAAGAGAATAAAGTGGTTAAAACCTTTGATCAATCAATTATTTCCTCAAAAAGTCATAATAAACCAGAAATAGTCCCATAATATTATCAATAAAAGTTTATCAAAAATATCCCAATTGTAATGTATAATACTTATTAGTAAATTTTCAAATAATCAACCAAAATATAGATATTAGTAGGGATTTTTAGGCAAATACCCCTATATATCTGAATATCACCAAAAATCGCCGTCATAAATTTCAGGATCTGGTCTAAATATCAGAAAAACTGCTATTAGTCACAGCTTATCTAGGAAAGAATTTATATTTATAGTCAAAAAATTGTAAATATGGCGTTAAATTTTGTTAAGATTATATACGGCGTTAGCTTTGCCCTTTTTCCTACCCACGAGACACTTCATGCTGCGACTAGAACATATCAGTAAAATTTATCCTACAGGCGAAGTTCTTAAAGATATCAACTGGGAAGTCAAACCAGGAGATCGTATTGGTTTAGTTGGTGTTAACGGTGCGGGAAAATCCACCCAACTGAAAATCATCTCTGGGGAGATTGAACCCACTGCGGGGGAAATTATTCGTCCTGCCAGCCTACATATAGCTTATCTTAATCAAGAGTTTGAGGTTGACCCGACTCGCACAGTTAGAGAAGAGTTTTGGACTGTATTTAAAGAAGCTAATGAAGTACAGAAGGCTTTAGCTCACATCCCCCATGAGATGGAAACG
>JANMGZ010000359.1:0-6852 GCA_031374905.1 Dolichospermum sp. OTE_70_metabat_362_sub | reverse complement strand
CGGCCAATAATTTTTAATTTTGTGCCAGCTTCTATAATTTCTTGAGTAACGCGAGTTCCAGAACGGATCATCAGCGCGTCATACTCACCAATAATGGCTTTGAGTTCATCTGGCTTGAGGCTGGTTTTAACATCAACTGTAGCCACTTGGGAAAGAATATCAATACCAACTTGATCAATTGGATCGGAGACGAGAACCTTAGACATAATAACTTGATTGTGATTAACAGATTTTGTTGTACAAGACTTTTTAGTTTAATCTTTATCTGTGGCACTTGTACAAAAATTAGTAATTCCCCAAGTAGGATTGTCAAGATCATTCACATCAAGGAAGAAATATGGTAGTATTCATCCATGATTTCCGAAGAAAAAAGATCGCAGATCCCTAAGATAAGTTGCTAAACAAGTGTTGGGATAATGGGAATAATAAGGCAAAAATTCGGACTGGCTTCTAAGTGTTTATTAGCTTAAACACATTACCAAAATTAAATTAAATAGCCATAAATTACATCAAAATCATAGACATATTATAAAAGACCTCCCTTTTGAAGAAAAAGAAGTATTTTTAGCAGTTAATCGCCGACAGTTTAAATGTGAACAATGTAAAAAACTATTTAGTGAAGATTTGGATTTTGTAAAAAGACGTATCGTCAGAATTACCAAATTTGAAACCTATAAATCTAAAAAGACTGGGACTTGATGAAATAGCTTTAAAGAAAGATCATGAGAATTATAGACACCAATTTGTCAACGCAGTCAAATAATTTAGCAAGTAACAAGTGACAATCGGGATGACTGGATTCGAACCAGCGGCCCCTTCGTCCCGAACGAAGTGCGCTACCAAGCTGCGCCACATCCCGCCACAAAAGCCGAAAATCCGGTCTTGGGGTTTCTCCAAGTAGAGCAATTTTCCAAAAAAATGGCAACATAACAATACAATACCACAATCAGCAGAAAATAACAAATCTTCCTTCTGCCATAGAAGTCTTTGCTTGCTACCATAAGATTTGTATAACTAAAATGGTAAAAGTAGACTGTGACTGTAAAACCAGACTGGTTGCGGGTAAAAGCACCTCAATGGGAGCGTGTTGGTAACGTTAAAGAAATTTTGCGGGATTTAGCCCTGAATACCGTTTGCGAAGAAGCTTCCTGTCCCAATATT
The DNA here is from genome assembly GCA_031374905.1 of Dolichospermum sp. OTE_70_metabat_362_sub. Classification (GTDB taxonomy): domain Bacteria; phylum Cyanobacteriota; class Cyanobacteriia; order Cyanobacteriales; family Nostocaceae; genus Dolichospermum. Next base: position 5,691 of record JANMGZ010000359.1, on the reverse strand, counting down.
GGTGAATGCTTCAACGCGGGTACTGCCACATTTTTGATTATGGGGCCAGCTTGCACCAGGGCTTGTCCTTACTGTGATATTGACTTTGAAAAGAAACCTCAAGCCTTAGATCCCACCGAACCCACAAGACTAGCGGAAGCAGTGCGGCGAATGCAGCTTAATCACGTCGTAATTACTTCCGTTAACAGAGATGATTTATCAGATGGTGGCGCATCTCAGTTTATAAATTGTATTAATGCCATCCATCAAGTTTCGCCTCATACGACAATAGAAGTATTAATTCCCGATTTATGCGGTAATTGGCAAGCTTTAGAAATAATTCTGCAAGCAAAACCAGAAGTGTTAAACCATAACACAGAAACTATTCCCCGCTTATATCGTCGTGTTCGTCCCCAGGGAAATTATGAGCGAACAATGGAATTATTACAACGCTCGCGCCAAATTTCTCCCAGCACTTACACCAAATCTGGTATCATGGTCGGCTTGGGTGAAACAGATGCAGAAATTCGCCAAGTCATGGAAGACTTGCGAAGAGTAGATTGTGATATTTTGACAATTGGGCAATATCTCCAACCTAGTCAAAAACACTTACAAGTATCTGACTTTATCACACCTGAACAATTTGCCGCCTGGCAAACTTTTGGGGAAGAAATAGGATTTTTACAAGTTGTTTCTTCACCATTGACAAGAAGCTCCTATCATGCAGAACAAGTCAGAGAATTAATGAAACGTTACCCCAGATAGTCAGTTGTCAGTTGTCCGTGGTTATTCTACCCCAATCACCAATGACCAATCACCAATCACCAATGACCAATCACCAATCACCAATCACCAATCACCAATCACCAATCACCAATCACCAATCACCAAATTTAAAATCCGTTATCATTCTTGGTGCAGGTGCTTGGGGTACAGCCCTGGCCAAATTAGCAGCCATTAATGGTTATCAGGTGCATTTATGGTCACGACAAGACTCGCAACCGTTAGAAAAAGTATTAGAGAATGAAAATGCTCAAATAGTCTTGTCGGCTATTTCCATGAAAGGGGTAAGAGAAGTGGCTTCTATGGTGCAGTCTTTGCTCCTATCTCCACAAACAATCTTTGTCACCGCAACTAAAGGACTAGAACCACAGACTACATACACACCTTCGCAAATTTGGCAAGCAGCTTTTCCTAATCATCCCGTTGTAGTTTTATCAGGGCCGAATTTATCCCAGGAAATTGCCCAAGAATTACCAGCCGCAACGGTAGTAGCGAGTAAAAATACCAATGCTGCCCAAAGCGTCCAATTGGTATTTTCTTCGAGTCGCTTTCGTGTCTATACTAACCCTGACCCTGTGGGCGTAGAATTGGGGGGAACACTGAAAAATGTGATGGCGATCGCTGCTGGTGTATGTGATGGACTACACTTAGGAACAAATGCCAAAGCCGCCTTAGTCACTCGTGGCTTAACTGAAATGGTGCGAATAGGGAATACTTTAGGCGCGAAAACGGAAACATTTTATGGTTTATCCGGTCTAGGGGATTTACTAGCAACCTGCAATAGTCCTTTAAGTCGTAATTATCAAGTTGGTTATCAGTTAGCCAACGGAAAAACGCTGCAAGGAGTTCTGGCAAGTCTTCCAGGCACAGCCGAAGGTGTGAACACTTGTCGGGTATTAATGGAAATTGCCCAACAACAAGGTATTGCTATGCCCATTACTGAGCAAGTTTACCAACTGCTTGAAGGAGAAGTTACACCTACACAAGCATTAGATAAACTGATGTTACGAAATATCAGACCAGAATTTGATAATTTTCCTACAGAACAAATATGGTAAGTAGGGGGAGAAATGCTGACAGAGTAAGGTGTCCAATTAAAATTAAATGGTCACCGCAAAATCCCTAGAAGAAATTTGTCAAATTGTCAGGAAATTACTTTTTGAGTGATGTAAATATGACTATGTAGTTTATAAACATCATCATAACTAGAAGTATGTTTATAACCAGTTAAAAAAATAACCGTCAATATCTCCAAAGGTGGTAATGTTGACCAGGTAAATCATAATTGAAAATTTGGCTAAAGATTTGCCTAGCTATTTGTTTAATCACACAGCTACTAGCCAGGAACAACTCATTAAAAATGTATTCTTTTAACCTAGTAACCTGTGGCAAAAATAACTATCCACTTAAAAAAGTCCAAAAGCTGATAAATTAAGTTTTCTCCTCTCCTCGCTGCTTAGACTAGGGCAAAGTTTTGCAAAGAATTGTACACCGAAACCTAAACAGTGTTATTTTACGACGAATTACGGGAACAATAGCAACAGTTGATTAGATAACCGTAATTTTAGCTAACCATAATCTATTGTTACCTGGAGCAATTTGAGACATCATGCCAGCAACATCCTTTTATAAAAATGCTGCCCACGACGGGCAAAATCCTAGTCCACCTTTGGATATTGAAATCAATAATGATGAAAATGATTTGCCTGATTTAGATATCGCTGCTATTGAATCTGATTTAGCTTTAGCCGCGCAGACTACCCGACGCAGTACAGACTTGGTGCGTCTCTATTTACAAGAAATTGGCCGAGTCCGTCTGTTAGGACGAGATGAAGAAGTTGCTGAAGCCCAAAAAGTCCAGCGATACTTACGGATGCGAATAATGCTTAGTGCTGCTGCGGCTGAGGGAGATGCTGTAATTATCCCCTATTCGCGGTTAATGGAGGTACAGGAACGGTTAAAAGCAGAACTAGGACACCGCCCTTCTTTGGAACGGTGGGCGACTACTGCGGGGATAAATCTACCTGATCTCAAGCCTACTTTAGCTAATGGAAAAAGACGCTGGGCAGAAATTGCTAATTTAACAGTAGAAGAATTAGAACAAGTTCAAACTCAAGGACTACAAGCCAAATCGCACATGATTAAGGCGAATTTGCGTTTGGTGGTATCTGTTGCCAAAAAATACCAAAATCGTGGTCTAGAGTTGTTGGATTTGGTGCAAGAAGGGACTTTAGGTTTAGAACGGGCAGTTGAGAAATTTGACCCCACTAAAGGCTATCGTTTTAGTACCTATGCTTACTGGTGGATTCGTCAAGGTATTACCCGGGCGATCGCTACTTCTAGTCGCACTATTCGCCTCCCTGTTCATATTACCGAAAAACTCAACAAAATTAAAAAGGCGCAACGGAAAATTGCCCAAGAAAAAGGTCGCACACCGACTTTAGAAGACCTGGCAATTGAGTTAGATATGACACCTATCCAAGTCCGGGAGGTATTATTAAGAGTTCCTCGTTCTGTGTCTTTGGAAACCAAGGTAGGAAAAGACAAAGATACTGAATTAGGCGAATTGCTAGAAACTGATAGCATTACCCCAGAAGAGATGTTAATGCGAGAGTCTTTACATAAAGATTTGCATAATCTCTTAGATGATTTAACCAGTAGAGAACGTGATGTTATTCTCATGCGCTTTGGCTTATCCGATGGTCATGCTTACTCGTTAGCTGAAATTGGCCGCGCCCTTGACTTATCAAGGGAAAGAGTCAGACAAATTGAATCGAAGGCTTTGCAAAAACTTCGCCAACCCAAACGCCGTAACCTTATCCGGGACTATCTGGAGTCGTTAAGTTAATTGACAATTGACAATTGACAATTGACAACTAACTACTAGCAAATATTCTCAATAGGCAATGATTGTTGCAAATCAAGCTAAATATTTGTTATATTCTCAATTAATGAGCTTTGTTGAGAAAATTTAGTATGACTGTCTACACAACTGGTTCACTCAAGGCGGAATTAAACGACCGTGGCTGGCGTTTAACTCCACAACGCGAAACAATTTTGCATATTTTCCAAGAACTCCCGCAAGGTGAGCATTTAAGTGCAGAGGATCTATATCATCGCTTAGAAACTGACAGTGAAGGGATTAGTTTATCAACTATCTATCGCACTTTAAAGTTGATGGCGAGAATGGGGATTTTGCGGGAATTAGAACTAGGTGAAGGGCATAAACATTATGAAATTAATCAGCCTTATCCCCATCACCATCATCACTTAATTTGTGTCCGCTGTAATTCGACTATTGAGTTTAAAAACGACTCAATTTTAAAGATTGGCGGAAAAACAGCCCAAAAAGAAGGTTTCCATTTATTGGATTGTCAAATGACTATTCATGCTGTGTGTCCTAAGTGTCAAAGGGCGTTAATGCCCCTTTAGTAATTGACAATTGACAATTAGTAATTACTAGCCTCAATTTAGATGGCTAAGAACTTGGCATTACAGGGATAGACATCTGCAATTTTGGAGGAATAATTAAGTCGTGGGGGAATCTGAGGACATTAAAAAAGCGGGAATTAAAAACTTCCGCTTTTAACATCTTTAAGACTGATACCATAAAATTCTTGAGCGCGACTAATTGCTTTTTTGGTATCAGATGCCATCATGCCGTTGATTTGACCTTTATAGAAACCTTTTTCATGTAGTCGTCGTTGGATTTCTAGAGTAGTAAAATCACTTTTGGCTGAATTTTTAACTAAACTATATAACTTAGAACGGGTGGTTTGCCCAGCCATACCACTAGCTTCTAGTTTGTGCTGTTTTTGAAAGCGATTTACAGCATCAACTGTGTTAGAACCATAATAACCATTGGGCTGATTTTTTAAGAATCCGGCTACGATTAATTGTTCTTGCAAAATTCTGACGGCTTCACCGCGATCGCCTAAACTGAGTGTATCTTGATTATCTGATTTTTGGGAACTAGTTATGCCATTTTCAGAATCAATCGCTGGTAATTTAGCTAATGTAGATTTACCAACAATGCCATCAACAGTGAGTTTATAAGCCTTTTGAAATCTTTTTACAGCTTCTTCTGTAATTGGACCAAAAATCCCTGTGGAATTGCCATAATAAAAACCAGCGATTTTTAAGCGTTCTTGTAAAACTTTAACATCTGCGCCTTCATCACCTTTAACCAAAAGATTAGGGTTTTTGCGCTTGTTACTCACAGAAATAATATTATCTGGTACAGTGCGGGTTGTAGGGGCTGTACTGATAAATTGTTTGTTGGTTCTTTCGACCTGAGATATCGGATTTTGTTCTAAATTGCTGACAGAATTGCTGTTATTTTCGGTTTCGACCTGAGATGTCCAATTTTGTTCTAGATTTTTAACAACATCATCGTTATTTTCGGTTTCGACCTGAGATGTCCAATTTTGTTCTAGATTGCTGACAGAATTGCTGTTATTTTCGGTTTCGAGTGCGAAAACACTACTAACACTATTAAGAATAGATAAAGTCAGAACAAGGGGAATCATGTATTTCCACGCATTGCTGGAAAAAAGTTGCCAATTTGGTGCTGCTGCTGTTTTGAATAAAGAACTGAGAGATATTAACTCAGTAGCTTCGTTGTCTTCATTCGCAAAGGTTAAATGTAAATACGCAATATTTTCCATGTCCAGTTCCTAAATTAAATTATTTTTCTTCGATAGTTGCTTCCGCTTGATGGACTAAATTGCGGAGATTTTCTAAAGTTTGTATACTTACATCTTGCCATAACCCGCGCTGATTTGCTTCTAGTAGTCTTTCGGCAATATCGCGCAATGCCCAAGGATTCTTGTCTTGGATAAATTCACAAACGGTAGTATCTTCTAAATATGCCTCGACAACACCCTGATACATATAATCTTCGACACATTGGGCGGTAGCATCGTAAGC
>JANMGZ010000288.1:0-9699 GCA_031374905.1 Dolichospermum sp. OTE_70_metabat_362_sub | reverse complement strand
AGTTTAGAAACCGCATCTCCCGAATTTTGTCATCTTACACCCATGCAAGCTTATGAATTTATCAAAGCTGTAACTTGGAGATTTGAAGATAGCGGTTTAGGAGTAATTTTACCTCCTAGTTTAGCAAATCGGGAAGGGTGGGCAAATCGCTTAGGATTAAAAATTAGTGCTGAAACTCCTCAACAAAAATCGGGACGGTTGGGTTTACAAAGTTTATTGAATTTCCAATGGCATTTAGCAATTGGTGGACAAACAATCTCTAAAACTCAGTTTGATAAATTGGTAAAATTAAATAGTCCTTTAGTCGAAATTAATGGTGAATGGGTAGAATTGCGTCCTCAAGATATTAAAACTGCTCAAACCTTTTTTAGTTCTCGTAAAGAACAAATGTCTCTTTCTTTAGAAGATGCTTTACGCATTAGTAAAGGAGATACCCAAGTAATTGAAAAATTACCTGTTGTTAGTTTTGAAGCTTCTGGTGCATTAGCAGAATTAATTGGGGCATTAACTAATAATCAGGAAATTCAACCTTTAGCTACACCTCCAAGTTTTCAAGGAAAATTACGTCCTTATCAAGAAAGAGGTGCAGGTTGGTTAGCATTTTTAGAACGTTGGGGTTTAGGTGCTTGTCTTGCAGACGATATGGGATTAGGAAAAACCGTCCAATTCATCGCTTTTTTACTTCATCTCAAAGAAGAAAATGTTCTAGAAAAACCAACTTTATTAGTTTGTCCAACTTCGGTTATGGGCAATTGGCAAAAAGAAGTAAAGAAATTCGCTCCTACTCTTAAAGTTTTAGAATATCACGGTGATAAACGCCCCAAAGGTAAAGCATTTACAGAAGCAGTTAATAAACACGATATAGTAATTACTAGCTATTCACTCATTCACCGCGATATTAAATTATTAAAAACAGTTGAATGGCAGATAATTGTTTTAGACGAAGCCCAAAATGTCAAGAATTCAGAAGCGAAACAATCGCAAGCAGTTCGGCAATTAGAAACTACATTTCGGATTGCTTTAACAGGAACACCTGTAGAAAATAGATTACAAGAATTATGGTCTATTTTAGATTTTCTTAATCCTGGTTATTTAGGTAATAAACAATTTTTCCAAAGACGGTTTGCCATGCCGATTGAAAAGTATGGTGATACTGCTTCTTTAAATCAATTGCGTTCTTTAGTTCAACCTTTTATTTTGCGTCGGTTGAAAAGTGATAAAGATATTATTCAAGACTTGCCAGAAAAGCAAGAAATGACAGTTTTTTGTGGCTTAACTTCCGAACAGGCTACATTATATCAACAATTAGTAGATGAATCGTTATTAGAAATTGAATCTGCGGAAGGTTTACAACGTCGGGGAATGATTTTAGGATTATTAGTAAAGCTAAAACAAATCTGTAATCATCCTTCCCAATATTTGAAATTAGCAACTTTAGAAAAACATCATTCCGCTAAACTACAAAGACTAGAGGAAATATTAGATGAAGTGATAGCAGAAGGAGACCGCGCTTTAATTTTCACACAATTTGCTGAATGGGGTAAGTTACTTAAACCGCATTTAGAAAAACTACTAGGACGGGAAATATTCTTTTTATATGGTAGTACCACTAAAAAACAAAGAGAGGAAATGATTGATAGATTCCAACATGACCCTCAAGGACCACCAATTATGATTTTATCTTTAAAAGCTGGTGGTGTTGGCTTAAACTTAACTAGGGCAAATCATGTTTTTCACTTTGATAGATGGTGGAATCCCGCCGTTGAGAATCAAGCTACAGATAGAGTATTTAGAATTGGTCAAACTCGTAATGTTCAAGTCCATAAATTTGTTTGTACTGGGACTTTAGAAGAAAAAATAAATGCTATGATTGAAAGCAAAAAACAACTAGCTGAACAGGTTGTCGGTGCAGGGGAAGATTGGTTAACAGAAATGGATACAGACCAACTTCGCAACTTATTAATATTAGACCGGAATGCAGTTATCGAAGAAGATGAAGTTTAAGGAAGATACGACAGAAAACATCGACCAGTTCAACCCAACATTGGCGGTAAGATAGTAAGAGTAGTTGGGTTGACGCAAGGAAACACAACCTACAATAAATGTTGTTTTACATAAAGGGAACGGTAGATTTATTATTCAAATTCCAGTTAAACAATAAACCTCAAGCAACAGGAACTTGATTAAATAAAACCCAATACAAACCAAGTTGCTGAACTGCTTTGTTAAATTGTTCAAAATCTACAGGTTTGACGATATAGCTATTTACTCCAAGTTGATAACTTTCAATTATGTCACTATCTTGGGCGGAAGATGTCAACACAACAATGGGAATAGTTTTTGTGCGTGGATCAGATTTAAGTTGCCGCAAAACTTCCAATCCATTTACCTTGGGCAGTTTTAAATCCAGTAAAACAACTTTGGGTTGATTCGTGATCATTTTATCAGCATAGTTTCCTCGACAAAAGAAAAAATCGAGGGCTTCAGCACCATCTTGAAGCCATTGGACTGGATTGCCAATTTTACCGCGACGCAAAGCCCGAATAGTTAATTCTGCATCAGCAGGATTATCTTCAACTAACACAATAAAAATAGGTTGTTCAGAAAATATATCAGTTGGCTGATCAATAGGTTGGTCAGTCATTGGTTACTGGCTTATTTTAATTAATAAATAGTAAAACTTTTTACTTCAAACACAAGTTTTACATGAGTAAATATGTTTAGTCAATTGTTTAACAGAGTCTTCACAAATAATTTACACAATCATTAAATTTCATTTGCGAAAATTTCAATAATTAGATGAAGATTTCCTTGTTTTACGAAGGTTACAGCCTGTTTTTGAAATAAATGTCATATCAATTTATTCAGACCTTAGTTGAGTTGAATAGAATCAGCTTTAATGATTAAATAATAGAGTATTTTTACTGAATAATATTATTGATATACTTAGTATCAGTCAGTAAAAATACCGGGGAGATTGGCAAAAATAAATCAAACTGTGTTAGGAAGAGTGAAATAAAAGGTTGCCCCTTGATTGACTGCGGCTTCAGCCCAAATGCGTCCTCCGTGACGTTGAACAATGCGCTGCACAATCGCTAGTCCAATACCAGTCCCTGCAAATTCTTGTTCGCCGTGTAGACGTTGGAACACTCCAAATAAATTATCGGCATACTGCATATCAAAACCTGAACCATTATCTTTAATGAAGTAAACTCCTTCACCATTGATAATTTCATAACCGACTTGAATATGGGCAACGGTTTGATAACCTGTGTATTTGATGGCATTTGATAATAAGTTAATCCAAACTTGTGTGATTAGAGAAAGATCAGCTTCACAGATCGGTAAATTGGCTATTTCAAATTCAATTTGCCGATTTTCTGGAATTAAATTCCTGAATATCTGTGGAATTAATTCATTGAAAACAACTTGCTGTTTGGATATGCCTTTACGATCTAAACGGGATAAATCCAATAAATCATCAATCAATTCACCCATGCGTTTAGCATTATCTCGGACAATTTTGAGATAACGATTACCTTCTGCATTAAATTGTTCACTGTAATCTTCTTGGATGATTCTCGCAAAGCCATCAATTGCCCGTAAAGGCGATCGCAAGTCATGGGAAACGGAATAAGAAAACGACTCTAAAGCCTTGTTAGCAGCCTCTAATTGAGCAGTGCGTCGAATTACCCGTGCTTCCAGTTCTTCATTGAGTTGACGGACTTTTGCTTCTGCGGCTTTGAGGTCTTTTTCTGCCCGTTTGCGTTCATCAATTTCTATTGCCAATTCTATATTTGTTTGTTGTAATGCTTGAGTTCTCTCCTCCACTCGTTCTTCTAAAAATTCATTAGCTTGCTTAATTTCCCCAAACATTTGTTGTAAACTGGCCGCCATTGTCCGAAAATTCTGCAATAATAAAGCCAACTCAGTCACCTGACTCTGCATCCAGCGAATCGGTTGCTGCACCTGCAATTTATTGGGGATGTCAGTAGTTATTTCTGCCAATTCAAATAAAGGTTTAACCAATTGACGACTGACTAAAGTAGCAGAAATCAAAGCCAGTCCTGAGACAAATAAGAGGATTGCCATATTGCGGGTTTGAATCCACTCTATCTGTCGCACATGAGAACTGGCAGCTATTTGTACAACCAATGTCCAGGGAATAGTTTGATCAATAGTAGACTCTTTGATAAATAGAGAATTTTGCCACTGCACCATAACTAGGGGACTGCCAGTAGTTGGTAGCCAATGATAAGCTTGAGTTCCTATCTGCTTAACTTTGCCATCTTTACGCCAATTAAAAGCCTGAGTTCCAATCAGTTCAGATTTTGTGCTGGCTGCTACTGTTTGTTGTTGATCAACTAATATGATATCTAGCTTTTCTTTCCCTAAATTAGACTGTAATAAATTGGTAATTTTGCTTAAATCCAGTTCTGTAAAAATCGCCCCTTTGAGTTTTTTATTCTCTAAAATTGGCACGCCAAATAAAACAATAGACTTACCTGATAAGAACCGAACAGGAGAGATAAATGGTTGAGAAGATGTTTGTATTTGCTGAAAATAGTCATTTTGATTAAAATCAATTTCAGTAGTAGAGACATTATTCTCAAAATCCAGAACAGTTTTTCCCGTTTCATCGAGAATATGAATATGTCTAAATTCAGAAAAAGTCTCGCTGACAAATTCCGCATTTTCTTGTAAAGTATTACTCTGGAAAGATTTCAGCGACGCTAATTCAGCAAGCTTATTCACAATCACTAAACGTTGCTCATACCAGCTACGGATCTCAACTGTGAGGTAACGAGACGCATCATTTAGATCTAACCGAGCCGTATTTTTAATATCATCAACCACCTGATTACTAGACAGAATAATCAAAACCAGGGTGGGAACTGACACAAAAGCCACCAGCAGATTAAACAGGGTCTGCTGTAGTGACAGGGCGCTAATGGCAGGTGGACGCTCAACCCAACGGTGAATGGGTGAATGTGTCAACAATAGGCTGGCAATAAGTGCATTAAAAATACCATTGACGGGCTGTTTAAAAAGAATAATTCTAGCCTGGGTGGGATCAACGTGGAGAACAATCGCGTAAAATAGCCATATCAGCGGCATCCCGATTACTAGCCAAAACAGAGCATCCAGCAACACAATATTATCTTGCTGTCGGCGGTGAAACAACCACCCGACAAATAGTGCTTCTGCGGTAAAAGTTAAGGTAGTATAGGGATGATGCCAAATCACATAAGTACAAATGCCCGCAATAAAACCTGCAAAAGTCCCCCATTTGACTCCATATAAACAAACAACAATCCAAACAGCAATCGAACCAAACAGAAAATCAATGTCGAAAAATAATGTCCAACGGAAATAATTTCCTAGAAAGCCCGCAATTATCAGTAGGATCAAACCTCCGAATTGCCGCTTGTAACGTAATTCTAAACCGAGGATTTTTGGTAAATACATTCAACAAACTCGTTTAATATTTTTGATTTACTAGAAATGCAAATGATTAGTATTGAAGACCGCCAAATCCTAGATTTGGGAGAGGTCTTAAACCCGATTATTCATCCACCACTCGCACAGAATTAAGAATGAATTCTGATTCCTGAATTTTGTTTGATAAATGATATTTGTAGCTATAAATTTAACCTAAATTTGATCCCATTTGATTAAGATATCTGAAAAAGGATTCTCTTCAAAATCTATTAAAACAACCTTTCTTATCTATGGCTATAATTTTGATCACAGATTCCTCCCAAAATCATGAATGAACCCTTAAACGTCTTGATTATTGAAGATTCAGAACTTGATGCTACCTTAGTTCTTAGAGAACTGCGACGCGGTGGCTTCAATCCTATTTGGGAGCGGGTTCAAACAGCCGAAGAGCTAAACGCAGCCCTAAATAGCCACACATGGGAAGTCATACTTTCAGATTACCGATTACCTAGATTCAATGCCCCTGCGGCTTTGTCAATAGTCAAACAGAGTCAAAAAGATATTCCCTTCATTCTTGTTTCCGGCACAATTGGCGAAGTATCTGCTGTGGAAATGATGAAAGCAGGCGCTCATGATTATGTCATGAAAGACAACTTAAATAGATTACCAGAAGCAGTGCGGCGAGAACTGCGGGATGTGCAAGCCCGAACCGAACGTAAACAAGCCCAAAATATGTTTGAAACATTGGCATCTAATATACCAGGCATGATTTATTCTTTGGTGCAATATGCCGATGGTTCTGTTGCCTTTGAGTACGTTAGTGTAGGCTGTTTATCTCTTTTAGAATTAACACCAGATCAAGTTTTAGAAAATATCTCTTTTTGCGTTGAGCAAATTCATATTAGTGATCTTGAAGGATGTTATGTTGCTGCCAAGCAAAGCCTTCAAACTTTAAATCAATCATCTTACGAGTGGCGAATAATTACACCATCGGGCAAGTTAAAGTGGGTACAAACAAATGCTCGTCCAGAAATACGAGAAAATGGGGATATTGTCTGGCATGGTGTTTTATTAGATGTAAGCGATCGTAAACAAGCACAGGAATTACTAATTCATAATGGTTTACATGATCCGTTAACAAACTTACCAAATCGGACACTTTTGGAGGAGCGGCTAGAACTAGCAATACACCGCGCTAACCGAGTAGAAAGCTATCATTATGCTATTTTATTTTTAGATTTAGATCGCTTCAAAGTTATTAATGATAGTTTAGGGCATTTAGCTGGAGATGAACTTCTAAAAATGGTTGCTCAAAAGCTGAAAAATCATCTGCGTGATATTGATTTAGTGGCTCGACTCGGTGGTGATGAATTTGTGATTTTATTGGAAGATATTAATGGTTTAGAAAAAGCTATGCAAGTTACTGAGCGGATTCTGCAAGATTTTCAAACATCATTAATAATTAATAATTCTGAAGTTGTTATTGGGACAAGCATTGGTATTGTTTTTGGAACAAAAGACTATCATCGAGCATCCAATTTACTCCGAGATGCAGATATTGCCATGTATCAAGCTAAGGCTCAAGGTAGAAATTCCTATAAAATTTTTGATGCCCAAATGCACACCAAAGCAGTCAAGCGATTAACTTTAGAAACAGAACTTCGTCAAGCCCTTAAAAAAGGAGAATTTATTGTTTATTATCAACCTATTTTTGATATATTCAGCGGAAAAATCATTGGATTTGAGGCATTAATCCGGTGGCAACACCCAACTCGTGGGTTTATTTCACCTGGTGAATTTATTCCCCTGGCTGAAGAAACTGGGTTAATTGTGCCGATAGATCATTGGATGTTTTCCACAGCTTGTCAACAACTGGCAACGTGGAAAATTAAGTTTCCTCATCGTTTCCCTTTGAAGATTAGTATTAATCTTTCTGTCCAAGATATTCGCCAAGATTGCTTACTAGAAAATATTGATGAAATCTTAAAAGAAACAGGTTTGGATGGTGAATATGTCACTTTAGAAATTACTGAAACTATGCTAATTGAAAATATTCATAAAACAATTGATTTATTAAAACAATTAAAGTTAAGGAAAAATCAAATTAGTATTGATGACTTTGGAACTGGTTATTCATCACTTAATTATCTTCATCTTTTACCTGCTGATAACTTGAAAATTGATGGCTCTTTTGTAAATCAAATGCAGGAAGGAAATCGCAATTATCAAGTAGTAAATACTATAATTACTTTAAGTAATCAACTGGGATTAACTGTTGTGGCTGAAGGGATTGAAACAGTACAGCAACTGCAATGGTTACAGCAATTAGGATGCGAATTTGGTCAAGGCTATTTATTTTCTAAACCTTTACCTGCTGAGGAAATTGAGACTCATTTTTTCAAAAATAAATATAATAAATTGGATTATTTCACCACGGTATTTTCACAACATGAAATACCTATATAGCGGTATGCACTTGAATGAGATACAGTCAGTAAATCGTAAAGCCTGTAGGGGCGCAGGGTCTGCGCCCTCGATTATATTGCATCAAGCGCGATAACCGCTATATGTTCTGTTCCCAATTCCCAATTTACTTACAATATGATAAATCAAACCTAAACAACCGATGTTCTAGTCGTTGGTGGTGGCACCGGCGGAACTGCTGCGGCTATCCAAGCAGCGCGACGAGGTGTAAAAACCATCCTTGTAAGTGAATCTCCTTGGTTAGGAGGAATGCTGACCTCGGCCGGTGTATCTGCACCAGACGGAAACGAATTACAAGCCTGGCAAACTGGTTTATGGGGGGCTTTTTTACAGGAATTGCAACTCAGACAACCAGGAGGATTAGATCATAGTTGGGTCAGCTTTTTTAGTTATGATCCACGCATAGGTGCAGAAATATTTGCCGATTGGGTGCGAGAATTACCTAATCTCCAATGGATTTCTGGACAAGTTCCATTAGAAGTTTTGCGAACCCAAGACTGTATTATAGGTGTCCGCTTTGCAGATTTCACCGTCAACGCCAAAATTATTCTCGACGGCACAGAATTAGGAGACTTATTAGCTTTGGCAGAAGTCCCTTACCGTTGGGGTTGGGAATTACAGTCAGAATGGGGAGAACCCAGCGCACCAGCAAATTTTAATTCCCTTACCCAAACCTATCCAGTCCAAGCACCGACTTGGGTAGTAGTCATGCAAGATTTTGGGGAAAATACCGCCCCAGCAATTACCCCAGCTCCTAACTACGATCCATCCCAGTTTACAGGAGCTTGGGATAACTATGGTGCAGAAAAATTTTTGAACTATGGACGCTTACCAGCAGATCGATTTATGATTAACTGGCCTATTGCGGGCAACGATTACTGCCAAAATGCCAATCGGTTGCTAGAGTCAGAGGTGAAAAAACGGGAATTTGTGCGAGAATGTTTTTGGCACAGTCAAAATTTCGCCCATTACATTCAAACCCAGTTTGGTAGGCGTTACGGATTAGCAGAAAATATTTTTCCTCATGCTAACTCCGCTTTTGCTCTCCATCCCTATTATCGGGAAAGTCGCCGCCTAATAGGTTTAACTACCGTTTGTGAACAAGATATTTTGCCTTTAGCGAGCAGTAAAACCGCATCACCATTTCCTGATGCTATCGCTGTCGGTAACTATGCCAACGATCACCATTATCCTGGTGTTGAGTTTTCACTGCAACCTAAATCTATCCGTTGGGGTGGAAGATGGACAGGGACACCCTTTACTATCCCTTATCGTTCTTTGATTCCTGCCACTACAGATGGTTTACTGGTCTGCGAAAAGAACATTTCCGTTTCCCACATCGCTAATGGTGCGACAAGACTTCAACCAGTGGTCATGGGAATTGGTCAAGCAGCAGGTATGGCAGCTTCTCTTTGTGTTGTGCTAGAATGTCAGCCCAGGGATTTACCAGTGAAGAGTTTGCAGGCTGCATTATTGACAGACGACTATGCACCTGGCGTAATTGTTCCCTTGTTTAACTTATTAACTAATCATCCCGATTGGTTGTACTGGCAAACTTATTATTTAGACCATCCAGAAGCTTATCCCGTTGATGGTAACTGTCCTTGTATTGTGGTGAGACCAGATAATAAATTAAACCTCAACTGCTTTACAGGCAAATTCCACCGACTAGATGAGCAAAATTACCAATTTAATATTACAAGTGAAACCAATTTAACTACAACAAATTGGCAGCTTGTGGCGTTGAAATCTGATATAGACCAACAGTTACAA
>JANMGZ010000230.1:0-16528 GCA_031374905.1 Dolichospermum sp. OTE_70_metabat_362_sub | reverse complement strand
GAAGAAACACGGGAAAAGGTGGATGTTGCTATTGAACAATTAGATAGAGGGGAAGGGATTAATGGGGAAGTTGTGATTTCACAATTGCGGGATAAGTTGCGTCAAGCGAGAGATAGATAATTCTGAAAATACATATTATTTCTCCAGAAGCCCTGGCGATTAGAAATCGCGGCTATACAAACAAAGTCCACCTTCGTGGACTAAAAGCAAGATTTTTGACCCCGCGAAGGCGGGTTTTGTCTGTGTAGACGCGAATTATATTCGCTGGGTATTATACATATTTTTATTTCGCGCAAAGACGCAAAGTAAAAGAAGTATCATATATTATGATATATTAAGTAAACAAGCTTAAATAAGCTATGTCAGTCCTCCTGATAGCGAATAGTTTATGATTCTTCATAAACTTCAATAATGGTTACTTATTTTTACACATCTTTACAAAGTCAACTTTACCTAATTAGTGATTAAAGAGGTATTTTTATGATATATATCATTATCATTTTAATAGTGATAATCTTAATTATAAGATTGTTATTTAGAAATAATAAAAACCAGTTACAAAAGATTGACACACAAAATGTTAAAAATGCAGATAAATATAATTATAATTTAATTACTAAAGTTTTTTTAGATATATTTTCTCAATTTAAGCGGTTAAATTCTGAATTTGAGCTACTTACGAATGAAAATGAGTCTTTAAAACGAGAGTTTCAGAAGCTAGAACAACAAATTATTGTTTTGCGTGAGGAACATCAAACAACATTGGAAGTGATTACGAACTTAAAGATACAGAATAATGTATATATTGAAAATATTAAAGAGTTAGAAGTCCAGCAAAAATCATTTATTCAAAAGTTAGGTGGCATTATTTATGAAGAAAATTTAGGAGATAAAACGTGGGATTTAGTGTTCGTAAAGGCTCAGTTATTAGTGAATGAGTGCAATGAATTATTAACAAAAATGCAAACTTTTCAGCAAGAAAATGAGGATATTAAACAAGTAAATAAACTTCTTACTCAAGAAAAGAATACCTTTAATCAATCTCTGGAAGTTTTCAAATCTATCATCGTTACAAAAGATGGTGAAATTAATTCCTATAACACAAAAGTTGAGAGTTTTAGAATCACAAGTTAATGAGTTACAGTCTAAACCTGATCATAATATTGAGTTAGAGCCGATTCAACATGAATTAAATAATCTGCAATCTTTAATAATTCAGAAAGATGCTTGTATTCAAACTTTAGAAATAGAAAAAGCTGGAAATTTACAAAATATCTCGTTATTAGAAGCAAATATTATTACTCAACAATCTAATTGTGAATTACTTACACAAGAAAAAATCAATTTGAATAATCGCGTTCAAAAATTAGAAGGAGAAATTCAATCTCTCACTGAGAAACTGAGAGATTTAGAATTGCAACGGAATACATTTGAAGTTAGTAATAATCATAGTTATCTAGAAAATATACAAGTCCAGATTGCTCAAA
This sequence comes from Dolichospermum sp. OTE_70_metabat_362_sub, assembly GCA_031374905.1. GTDB lineage: Bacteria > Cyanobacteriota > Cyanobacteriia > Cyanobacteriales > Nostocaceae > Dolichospermum. The sequence continues at coordinate 15,041 of JANMGZ010000230.1, read as the reverse complement.
AAGATGATGATATCCAAAAGTTAAAAATTGAAAATCATCAAAATATTCAAAGAATTAAACAGCTAGAAATAAATCTTAATGATAAAGAATCACGATTAAATGAGATAAGTAACAACAATAATATTTATCCGAATGAATTGCAAAAGCAGATTGCTCAAAAAAATGCCTATATTAAGAATTTAGAATTAGAAAAGGGGGATTTAGAGAAGGATTTAGAGATGTATGTAGAATATTTAAACATATCTATGTTAGAAGATATAGAAGATATAGAAACATATCCACTTTTTATAGAATATGAATATGACTATCAATACTTAAGAAGTTCTTGTATGGATAGATGCCAAGATTATATAGACTATTTACAACAATAACTATAATAATTTCAAAAGTATGATGATAGATGCAAAATCAGTAAACTGTCTCATATAAGGTGGCTTAAAACCTAAAACAATATCCGTTTTTGGTACTCCCAAATCTACCAACTCACTAGCTACCCCTTACTCTGTAAAATCCCTCTGAATCCAAATTTTTCCATCTCTAATATCTACATGAATAATTGTCCCATAAACGTAACTCACATTAATTCATGAGATTAAATTTAAGCAATTTTGGTGCGTTACGCAACGCTAACACACCCTACTGTCTGAATCAGGATTTCCAGGATTTAAGGATGTACAGGATGTAGAAAAAAACTCATCTTCAAAATCTGAAATATTCCCAGATAAATATTCATATAAAATCCTGCTAATCCTGTAATCTTGGACATCCTGATTCAGACAATTAAGGATGTTCAGGATGAAGAAAAAAACTCATCTGTAAAATCAAAAATATTCCCAGATAAATGTTCATAAAAAATCCTGTAAATCCTCTAATCCTGGGTATCCTGATTCAGACAATTAAGCATTTTCAGGATGTAGAAAAAAACTAATCTTAAAAACCCGAAATATCCCCAGATAAATATTCATAAAAAATCCTGTAAATCCTCTAATCCTGGGTATCCTGATTCAGACAATTAAGGAGTTGCAAACTTCATAACTTGTCATAATCCATTGATTTCAAAAATCCTTCCGCAATCTCTCTTTTAGCACGTTGATCAGATGTAATCAATTTGTGTTGAGTTTTCTTGAGTGAATTATCCCATTTTAATTCATCTTGCAAATCTGCCAAATATTTTCTCAGAAGCTAAAAATTTCATCGCTTATCTGAACAAACATCTCCCTCGCATTGTCAATTACAGCTATTAAGTAATGGGACAGAATTAATTACAAAACTGATCTTTTTGGCATCTATTCCCAGTTAACAGTTTCCTGTCTCAACCAGTGAATTTAATTTTGTTCGGCTACTTATTAGGCTGAACAATTATGCTCTATCGGATAAGAGTACAGTTGAAATATGCAATTAAACAAATTGGTTTAAGAATTAAAATTTCTGGCGCACAGTGGAATGTTGAAAGTGTCAATCACATCCTCTCTGTTCGTTGTGCTTATCTTAATGGTTTACTTGCTGTTTGATAGATGTTTCTGCCAAAAGTGGATGTTCCGTGAACAACGTATTGAAAAAATGGAGAATCCAGTTGATTTTCTTAACCATAAAAATGATCATATTTTCCACTACCTACAGAAATCCCTCTTCCATATTCTATACAATATTAAAGAAGAGGAATCATCAGTAGATAATTGAGAATTTACTTAAACTAAATTTTATTAAGCAGCAACTTTTTCCTCAAGGGGTTTAAAAGTCTTCTTTGTCGCACCGCAAATAGGACAGTTCCAATCATCAGGAATATCTGCAAAAGCAGTACCCGGTGCAATTCCTGAATCAGGATCACCAGTAATAGGATCATAAATCATACTGCATTGTCTACAAATCCATTTTTGAGTTTGAGGATTTTCACCGACAACTCTAGTGACAGCTTCTCCACCGTTCAATACTTCTAACGCTTCAGTGTAGCGATCTGCGTGATAATTTTCAATGAATTTGAGCAATCCAAAACGGTGGGCTGCAAAGCGAAATGTGTTAGCATGATCACTAGATTCTTGAGCTTGTTTGAGAAATTCTTCCGCTGCGGGATGATCTCGATCAGTTTGAGCAGCAGCAGCGAATTCAGGATACATTGTAGTGTATTCATAGGTTTCCCCTTCTATTGCTAAAGACAAACAACGGGAGATAACTTCCCGTTTTTGTTCATCAGTTAAAACCGCTGCGTCTTTAACTACAAGTTCAGGATGTAACAATTCAAAATGTGCAAAAGCGTGTTCAGTTTCTTGATCTGCTGTTTCTTTAAAAAGTTTTGCTAAATCGGAAAAACCTAATTGACGCGCTACTGCTGCAAAAAATAGGTATTTGCGATTTGCCATTGATTCACCACCAAAGGCAGATTCTAAGTTTTGTAGTGTAGTAAAATTGGACAAATCCATAATTTGTGAATTTCTATGTAAGGTTATTGCATAATATTAAAACACATTATTTAAGATTTGGTTAAAAATGATTACTAATGAATTAGCAAAATGCGCCGAGATTATTGCCAAACAACGGCAGTTTTTCCAATCCGGTAAAACTAAAGATACTACTTTTCGGATTACTCAACTCAACGTTCTCAAACAATTAGTAATTGAGAATAAAGAAACAATTATTCAGGCATTAAAATCAGATTTACATAAGCCCGAATTTGAGACTTATGCTACAGAAATCGGTGTGACTAAAGAAATTAATTATGCCCTCAAACATATCAAAAATTGGACAAAGCCTAAAAAAGCAGCCGTTCCTTTAGACTTGTTTCCCTATTCGGCTCAGATATATCCAGAACCGTTAGGAGTAGTGTTAGTTATTGGTCCTTGGAATTATCCCTTTCAGTTAATTATCTCACCTTTGGTTGGGGCGATTGCTTCGGGAAATTGTATTATCATTAAACCTTCAGAACTCGCACCTCACACTTCCGATTTAATCACAGAACTTATTCATAAATACTTTCCTCCAGAATACATTACAGTTATTCCCGGAGCAGTGGAGACTAGTCAACAGTTACTAGCAGAAAAATTTGATCACATCTTTTTTACTGGTGGTACAGCCATTGGTAAAATCGTTATGGAAGCTGCTGCAAAACATCTCACTCCAGTTACTTTGGAATTAGGGGGGAAAAGTCCTTGCATCATTGATACAGACATTAATCTAGAACATACAGCCAAACGCATTACTTGGGGTAAATTTATTAATGCTGGACAAACTTGTATAGCTCCTGATTACCTTTTGGTAGATAAAAAAATCAAACCAGAATTAGTCAATGCTTTAAAAAAATGCCTCAAAGAATTTTATGGCGAAAATCCAGCTACCAGTCTTGATTATGCCAGAATTATTCATCAAAAACATTTTGACAGATTAGCTAATTTACTCAAATCTGGTGAAGTTATTATTGGGGGAGAAACTAAACCGGAAGAACTTTATATTGCTCCCACTTTATTAGAAAATTTTTCTTTGCAAGATGCGGTAATGCAAGAAGAGATTTTTGGTCCAATTTTACCAATCATTGAATATACAGATATCAATGAAGCTATTACCTTAATTAACTCTAGACCAAAACCTCTAGCTTTATATTTATTTTCCCAAAACAAAAACCTGCAAAAACGAATTTTACAGGAAACATCTTCGGGAGGAGTATGTATTAATGACACGATCATGCAGGTTGGTGTTTCTTCTTTACCATTTGGGGGTGTGGGTGATAGTGGAATTGGTAGCTATCACGGTAAAGCTGGTTTTGACACCTTTTCCCATTACAAAAGTGTCTTGAAAAACTCATTTCCTTTAGACATAGATTGGCGATACGCACCCTATCAGGGTAAATTATCACTGTTGAAGAAAATTATTGGTATTTGATGCCAGAATCGGATACCCGACTTCTTAAAGAAGTCGGGTATCTTGTTGTTCACTACCAATTTAGGTTTTTCGTAATTTGGTAAAAGTTCAAATCTCAGCCGTCATGAGTATAAATTTATTCTGAACTCCTATATTTTAAGATTCTTCTGTTTCTTCTTCCTCATTCGTTGGATAGACGAAGTTAGAACGGCCACTTAAAATGGATTTACCAAGGGAGATAGCTTTGCGCGCTTCAACAACAGCCTTGTGTGTCCAAGTAGCGCGGCGTTTATCTCGTTTAGATTTTGATGTTTTCTTCTTAGGAACAGCCATGACAGCAGTATATTGTGTTTCTTGACAACCTTCCTATTCTAAGCGATTAATTGACATCAGGCACTATAAAAAGAACTGTTATCCTAATTATGGTTTTTGTGGCTGAAGATTAGGGAGTGGATTATTTGGTTGCTGTGGTGCTTTGAGGTTGTTAGTTAGTGAATCATTAGGCTGCTGTAATGGTTTGGATTTATTGAGGACTGGAATTTTATTTGGATCTACTGGTTGAGTGGTTGTGATCTGTTGATCAAATAACAGTAAAAAGCGGGCTGTTTTGAAATAGTTTGCCCAAAGTTGGGGATCTGGGCGTTTTTGCCATTGAGGACGACTAACTTCTAATGATAAGATTGGTGCGATCGCTCCCTGATTTTGTGCCGAAATAATAACAGATACTTCTGTTACTAAAATATCTTGGTCAAAGCTCCGTTGAGTTGTGGCTCTAGCTGCTGCTTCTGCCCTGCTGAGAACGGTTTCGTAGCTTTCCTCTGGTAAACGGTCTATCAGCAAATCTACTCGAGCCGTGTAAGCTTGGACAATTTGTGGGGCGATCGCTTCTGTCGTTAACCATAAAGGAACTGCTAATAATAGCCAAATTCCACTGTGAATGATCCGGATTTTTTTGCCAACTTGGCCAATAATTGATAAGGGGATAACTGAAAATGGTTGCTTTGTATCAATCTTAGACATAAACTTGTGGCTCCTGAGTGATCAATCATGGAAATCGAGTGCAAGTATTTTACGATTATTTGTGTTGTATAAACTACAACGAGTTTCAGCAATAGTTCATGAGGCAGGAGGTCGAAGGCAGGAGGCAGGGGGAACCCAACCTTAAAAGAGTGGGATTGAAGCAAGGACGCTTTATACTGCATTTCGTGCTGCTACGCTAACGCGCTGCGCGTCTTCTGTAAATTCTTTGTTTAAACCCAGAACTAAAGTTTTAATTGATACTCATAACCTTCTGCCCCCTGCCTCTTAACTTCTGCCTTTTTGTAAAAATTAACTAAACTATAAAACATAAGTTAGCTTTGTGGTTAACGCCCGTGCTAACAGCAATTTCAGGCAAACAACAACCGACAAAGAGCGGGATGGTAAATTACTGGGCGATCGCCATCGGCATTAATCAATATCAATTATTTCAACCTCTCAGTTGCGCTCAAGCCGATGCTGAGGCAATTAAGGATTTTTTGGTCTCACAAGCAGGTTTTCTCCCCGAAAAATGCCTGTTAATGACAAATACTTCGCCCCCCATAGGAGAAAAATCCTCCTATCCAACCAAAGAAAACATTCTCTCGTTGCTAGAAGAATTAGCAGCTACATTTTGGCAACCAGGAGACTGTTTATGGTTATTCTTTAGCGGCTATGGGGTGAACTACAAAGAACAAGATTATTTAATGCCAGTCGCAGGAAATCCCGATCAAGTTCCCGAAACTGGTATAGAATTGCGATCGCTCATGCAGAGTCTACAAATTACCGGACTCAATATCTTACTCATCTTTGATATTAACCGGGCTTTTGGCACTCAAGCAGATGCACCCGTAGGCCAAGAAATTATCGAATTAGCCCAAGAACTACAAATTGGGGCAATTATTTCTTGTCAACCTGAAGAATTTGCCCATGAAAGCACCGAATTAGGTCACGGTTTCTTCACAGCAGCATTATTAGAAGCCTTGGGTTCTGGAAAAGGATACAACTTCTCTGAGTTGGCTGCTTATCTGAGTTATCTTACCCCCAAACTTTGTCAACACCACTGGCGGCCAGTCCAAAACCCTATGACTGTCATTCCCTATCCACAGCCAGCTATTTTACCCATATTGACATTAGATGAAAACTCAGAAGCACTAATTTTCCCAGCAGAAAGTTTTGCGGCAACTCGTACCTTATCCCCTTTAGAAAACAGCGACTCTAACTCCACTACAGACAAAGCTTGGTGGACGAAAAATGCCTCAGTCGAGACTACTTTAAGCCAAATAACGACCAATAAAAATTTAGCCACTTCCTCAGTCTCAAAGTCACTTGCTAGAAGCGCTCATACCTTAGCAACTTCTCCAGAATCCAAGCCAGGCGGCAGATTTATTCCCACTTTCACAACTAACACCGATCCTGCACCTCAATCAGAAACGCTTATTTGGCAACAATTTATCATTTGGGGTGGCGGTACGATGGTGATAGTAGGTTTAATTGCTACTTTTTTACTTCGCAATCATCAGAGTTTCCGGTTTAGAAATTTCTCGAAAACAGTATCTGAGACTAGAAGCGTTAAACCTCAGTTTCCCCAAATATTTGCTACTAATCAAAATTCTAGCACGGCTCAAATTAGTGCAAATACAGACTCTAACAAACGTAATCAAGCAATTTTAGAGCTAGAAAAAATGTTTCTTGTCCCCACTCAACCTAATCATTTAAGTATTGCGATCGCTAAAGCCCAAAGAACCCCATCGGACGCACCACTATACGCCAAAGCTCAGGAAAATATTCAAGTTTGGTGTCAAATGATTTTAAATTTGGCACAAGCACAAGCTAAACAAAGAAAATATGAAAATGCTATAGCAATTGCTCAGTTAATTACTAAAAAAGAGCCGCTTTATTTCCAAGCCCAAACTATGATTCAAAAATGGCAACTAGAAGCCAAGCAATATGTCAGTAATAAAACTCTCTTGGATGCAGCTAAAGCTTTGATAATTCCTGAACAAGCCTCTACTTATAATCGGGCCATCGAAGTTGCTAAAAAAATTCCCCCAGAAGAACCTGGTTTTCAAATTGCCCAAACGCTTATTAATCAGTGGAGTGAAAAAATTTTAGATTTAGCCAAAATTCGGGCCACTGAAGGAAATGTTAATGCTGCTATCGCCACCGCTATGTTAGTTCCAGAAGTGACGATTGCTTATGAAGATGCCCAAGACGCTATCCAAAAATGGCAACTTAAAAAGAATTAGTTAGTCGTTAGTCATTGGTTTTCACTGGTAAAACAATCTCCAGTTGTCAATTGTCAATTGTCAATTGCCCATTAGCAATACTGTGAAATATCTTCGCCACAGGTATCAGCTAGATAGCACATCGCTTTAAATCGCAAACCTACTACTTCTTCGTATAAAGGATTAAGTTTACACATTGGCGGCACGTGAAACAGTGTTTTCCCAAAGACCTTGACATCACGCTCAAATGGACACTGAGCCGGAATATATTTACACAGACGATGAGCTAATAGGCGATCGCCTACTTGGATATTATCTACCCAATTTCGCACGGGATGTAAAAAGTCCCAAACTGGCTTAACTGCAACATGGTGCAATGGAGTCAGATGAGCATTACTATCGTTTACTTGATGTAAAGAAATCCAGCTTGCTAAAAAAATCTTTTTGTTGGCATTTTTAGATACTTTCACGGTAATTCCTCTCTTCCTTTGAGGGTATTCACCTTACTGATGATGAATATACAATATGACAAGGACTGGAAATGAAAAACAGGATTATTACGGAAATTATGTCAAAAGTGTAATTAACTGCTTTCTCTAGTTGAACCTACCTGTTAATACATCACTCTAACCACAATTTTCCAAAAACTAACACTGTTATTTATTCAATCTTATTATTAACTTGACACAGTTAAAATTTTAGTGAAGACATCTACCTTTGGATGTAATTTATTTTAACTGTAATAAAACTTAATTATAGCAATAATTATCAATAATTAAGATCCAGAAAAATATTCTCAAATAGATAAATCTGGTCTGTGATTTTTACTAAATTTGCCATTTATAGGGCTTTATCTTTAACTTATCTAGGTTTAGCTCTCGATTACATCCCTGGTTTACCAATGAACCGTGCCACTATTGGCTTAGTTGGTTGTGCTGTATTGATAGCTTTGGGTGTCCTGAATTTACAGGAAACGCGCCAGGCTATAGATGCCAACACCATTGTATTTTTGTTAAGCATGATGGTGATTAACGCCAACCTTGCCTATGCTGGATTTTTCCGCAAAGCATTGATATTGCTATTGAGGTGTACCCCGTAGTCCTCTAGGCTTATTCATAGTTCTTACTTTCGGCTGTGGCATCCTCTCGGTTTGCTTTCTCAATGACACCATAGCTCTAATTTTTACACCCCTCACTTTAAGTCTAACTCTATCTTTAGGCTTAAATCCCATTCCCTACCTATTAGCGGTAGCTGGTGCGACTAACATTGGTTCTGTAACTACACTCAGCGGTAATCCTCAAAATATATTAATTAGCATTCCTTAGCTATTTTTTAGCTAGTAAAAGAGTAATGAACTGTCTTATTAACTATCAAACAAAAACGCAAAGATGCCAAAAAACACCTTTGCGCCTTTGCTCCTTAGCGTCTCTGCGCGAAATAATCCTTTAAGAAGCCACAGCAGTAGAACGAGTGCGTCGTCTTCTACCATCAGAAACCTTCACAGCAGGCTCTTCAGGAACTTGCATCAACAGTGTCAAAGAAGGTTGACATTGCAACTCTCGCCGCATAGAACGCGCCAACTCTCGTTCCAAAGTTTCCTGCAATCCACCCCAATCTGTATCAGCAGGTTGTCCTTCTACGGGACAAAACTCTGTCCACCGAACGCCGAGAATTTCTTCAATGCGTTGTTGTACCCATTTTTGTAAAAGCGATCGCTCGATACTTGTCACCACACCTTGCATATGCAGTTCTGGTTTAGCCATCAGCTTACCACTCCAATCAATAGCAGCAGCAATAGTCACCGTTCCTTCAGAAGCCATGCGTTGGCGTTCTTGCAATACTTTAGAACTAACCATGCCAGAACTAGAAGTATCCACCAATTCAATCCCTGCTGCCACTTTTCCAGAAACACGGATAGAGTTGTCTGTCAACTCTATGACATCCCCATTTTGGATAATCACCATATTTTCCGCCGGAATGCCCATACTTTGAGCAGTTTCCGAATGCTTCACCAACATTCGATGTTCACCGTGGAATGGCACAAAGAACTTAGGACGAGTTAAAGCAATCATCAGTTTTTGTTCTTCCTGACAACCATGTCCAGAAACGTGAATCCCTTTATCCCGTCCATAGACAACTTTTGCCCCCTGAATCATCAATTTATCAATGGTGTTCACTACTGCTATTGTGTTACCGGGAATGGGGTTAGCGGAGAATAGAACCGTATCTCCTTGGCGAATTTTGATATGGGGGTGTTCTTTATTCGCAATTCTTGTCATCGCTGCCATTGTTTCACCCTGAGAGCCAGTGGTTAAAATCAGCACTCTCTCATCTGGCATTCCCCGAACAGTATGCAACGGTTGGAACAGGCTATCTTCACATTTGATATAACCTAAATTCCGAGCATGGGCGATTAAGTTCAGCATGGAACGCCCGACAATTGTCACCACACGATTATGTTTTCTTGCTAGTTGCAAAATCATGTTAATGCGATGGACGCTGGAAGAAAAGGTCGTGACAAATAAGCGTCCAGTAGCGTGGGAAAATTCTCGGTCAAGGTTAGGAAAAACAGCCCGTTCGGAAGGTGTAAATCCTGGCAATTCGGCATTAGTAGAATCACTCAATAAGCAAAGTACGCCTTTTTCACCATGTTCCGCTAGACGTTGTAAGTCAAACTTTTCACCATCCACGGGAGTATGATCAATTTTAAAATCTCCCGTGTGGATAACTACACCTATGGGTGTATGAATAGCAACAGTAAAGCTATCAGCAATGGAGTGAGTGTTACGGATATATTCGACTAAGAAATGTTTGCCAATTCGCACCATATCACGGGGCATAACTGTTCTTAATTCTGTGCGATCGCGTACTCCTGCTTCTTCCAATTTACCCTCTAGCATGGCCATTGCTAGTCTAGGTCCATGAATCACGGGAATATCAAATTGCTTCAAGTGAAAAGCAATACCCCCAATATGGTCTTCATGACCATGAGTAACAATCATCCCTTTAATTTTGTGGCGATTTTCCCGCAAATAGGTTGTATCAGGCAGTACAATATTTACACCGTGCATGGCTTCTGTGGGAAAGGCTAATCCTGCATCTAAGAGGATAATTTCGTCCTCATACTCGAAAACGCAAGTATTTTTACCTATTTCGTGTAAACCACCCAAAGGAATGATTTTGAGAGCGGTATTAGTTTCGTTTTTAGACATTTTCTCCTGGATATTTTTGTTAGTTGTGAATGGGTTGATAGTTCGGTTTCCTGGATGAAAGAAAAGACCAAATTTCTGTTTAAATTCAGCTTCTATAAAGTCCTATTTGATTTCGTTTACGTCAAACTGAATGATTTTTATATTGTTCAGTTGTAGCACAAGTGTTAAAATGATAATCTAGTAACAATTTGTACACATTATTTATAAATCACTCACCTATTGTTGCTGAGATTAAATTCAGTTTTTGCATGACTGACTCTAACTTTTTGGATACATCTGTATCAGCTTCACATAGGGGTAGACGAGTTGAACCTACTTCCCAGCCTTGCAGTTTTAGGGCTTCTTTGACAGGAATGGGATTTGTAGTTAAAAATAAAGCTTTAAACAATGGGAACAGTTGTAGATGAATGTCGGTAGCAAGTTGAGTTTTTCCTACTTTCCATGCTTGAATCATTTCTTGGATTTGATTACCCACCAAATGAGACGCTACACTGACTATACCTTGAGAGCCTATGGCTAACATGGGCAGGGTTAAAGAATCATCTCCAGCGTAAATCTGAAATTCTTTTGGTGTCAAGCGGCGGATTTCACTCACCTGATCTAAGTTGCCACTGGCTTCTTTAATGGCGACAATGTTATCAATTTCTGCTAACTGTACCACAGTTTCTGGCAGTAGGTTCTGACCAGTCCGTCCAGGGATATTATATAACATCATTGGCAAGTCGGGACAGGATTGTGCTATTGCCTGAAAATGTCGATATAATCCAGCCTGTGGTGGTTTGTTGTAGTAAGGAACTACTTGTAAAGAACCATATACTCCTATTTTAGCCGCTTTTTGGGTAGCTGCGATCGCTTCTTTGGTGTCATTAGATCCACATCCAGCAATTACTTTAGCTTTACCTGATACAGTTTGCAATACCTCAACAAATAATTGGTATTCTTCGTCCCAAGTCAGGGTTGGGGATTCCCCTGTGGTTCCACATACCACTAATGTATCTGTACCGTTATTAACTAAATAATCTGCTAGTTTGGCAACTACATCATAATTAATACTACCGTCTGTTTTAAACGGCGTAATCATAGCGGTTACAACTGTTCCAAAATCTCCCACACTCTTTTCTCTCCTAATTTGTCAGTTGTCAGTTGTCAGTTGTCAGTTGTTAATTAACCATGACTCATGACTAAATTTAAACTTATGCTGTAGTAGCTTTTAGTAAACTTTTCTCTACTAGTAATTCAGCAATCTGTACTGCATTTAAGGCCGCACCTTTGCGGATTTGGTCGCCGCATAGCCACAATTCTAAACCGCAGGAATGAGAAATATCTTGGCGAATTCTTCCCACTAAAACTTCATCTTTACCACTGGCATCTATTGGCATGGGAAAATAATTTGCTTGCCAATCTTCCACTAATTTAACACCAGGTGATCTTTTTAAAATTTCTCTAGCCTCATCTGGATCAAAAGGTGTTTCAAACTCTAGATTAATGGCTTCAGAATGGGCGCGGAGGACGGGAACCCGTACACAAGTCGCGGTAATTCTGATTTCTTGACTACCAAAGATTTTGCGGGTTTCATTAACCATTTTCATTTCTTCTTCACAATATCCCCAAGCTGTCATCGGAGAATTATGCGTAAATAAATTAAATGCCAATGGGTAAGGTAAAACCTCCGCTATTGGATGCTTTCCTTGTAGTATAGCGTTACTTTGGATTTTTACTTCCTCCATGGCCTTAGCACCAGCACCACTAGCAGATTGATAAGTAGCAGCGACAATCCTTTTCACTGGTTTGACTTGATGTAATGGCCAAACTGCCAAGGACATAAGAATCGTTGTACAGTTAGGATTAGCAATAATTCCTTTGTGAGTAAACACAGCTTGAGGATTTACTTCTGGGACTATCAAGGGGACATCCGGGTTCATGCGAAAGGCGCTGGAATTATCAATTACCACTGCTCCTTTTTCGACAGCTAACCCAGCCCAAGTTTTGGAGATGCTACCCCCAGCACTAGCTAAGACTATATCCAAGTTTTCCAAACTGCGATCGCTCACAGCCTCAACCGGGATTTCTTCCCCTTTAAATTTTAGTGTTTTTCCCGCACTGCGTTCTGATGCCAACAATCTTAAATTAGCCAATGGAAAATTTCGGCTCTCTAGTAGTTCCAGCAACTCAGTACCTACAGCACCAGTTGCTCCCAAAACAGCTACACGATAGGACTTAGACAAATTCGACTCCTCCTTCAAGAGGTAATTAGCACTTTTTTTAGGACAACTTAAAAAATTAAATATTTCTGTCGTTCCTCTCAACAGCAGATTTTAAATAGTAAAATTTGCATATTTTCGTGATTATATCTCAGTTTTGATGGCTATTGAGGAATTTGAGACTTTGTTCTTTATATTGCACAATCAACATATATATTATGATCTACAGGAATTAGTAAGTTATGGCAATAAAATATAATAATCTACTATCGTATAATACTCTAATATACAGCAAACTGCAAAAAAAGAGAACAAAGAGCGATTAATATTTTATGTATTTTCCAGAAATCCTTTCTGTAAAGTTATGTTACCAGAGTTAGGGTTACCATAGAATAATATCATAAAGTGTTTAGTCCTTTACTTTTGGCAGTATACTGGATATCTGCCAAAGAACATTCATGGACATTTTTGTCTGAATGATAGCTAATGAGTATATTATCGCGTCTTGAAGAGGGCGTATAAGCTTAGGTAGGGATAACTGCTCCCATACTCCTGTTGAAGTCAGAAGTAAATGTCTAGACTTGTCTAGGATTTATAGATCAAAATACCAGAAAAATAGAAACAAAGCATGAAAGTTACCCAGGAAAAACTTCCCGCCAGTCAAATTGGTTTGGAAATAGAAATTACATCGGAAATTACCAAACAAAAATACGAGCAAGTCATTAGAAATTTCACTAGTACCCTAAATATTCCTGGGTTTCGCAAAGGCAAAGTACCCCGGAAAGTATTAATACAACGTCTCGGACCTACTCGCGTCAAAGCAACCGCCTTGGAAGAAATTATTCAAAAAGGAATGGAGGATGCAATTAAACAAGAAGCGATTACCCCAATTAGTCAACCTCAATTACGCTCTTCCTTTGATGATTTAATTAACACTTATGAACCAGGACAACCCCTGATTTTTGCTATTGCTGTGGATGTAATCCCAGAAATCAAGTTAAACCAATACACTGGTTTAGAAGCCAAAGCGGAGGAAGTAAAATATGATCCTACCCAAGTAGACAACGTTATTGAAGCTCAAAGAGAAAAATTAGCAACTTTAGTGCCTGTAGAAGGACGTGCAGCCGAAATCGGTGACATGGCAGTTATTGATTTTAAGGGTGTAATTGCTAAAGCTGAAGGTGATGATCCTGACAGTGAACCCAAACCAATTCCTGGTGGAGAAGGAACTGATTTTCAAGTTGAGTTACAAGAAGATAAGTTTATTCCCGGTTTTGTCTTGGGTATAGTGGGCATGAACCCTGGAGAAACTAAAGAAGTATCGGCTCAGTTCCCAGAACCTTACGGTAATGAAGAATTGTCTGGTAAGGCGGCTCTATTTACCATTACACTCAAAGAAATTAAAACCAAAGAACTGCCAGCATTAGATGACGATTTTGCCCAAGAAGTCAGTGATTTTGAAACATTAGAGCAATTGCGGGCATCTTTGGAAGAACGGTATCAAAAAGAAGCCGCAGATAAAACCAAAGACAATCAGCAAGAAGCTTTACTCACAGAACTAATTAATCATGTCGAAATAGACTTACCAGCAACATTCATTGACAAAGAAATTGATGCTATGCTGTCGCAGACAGCAATGAAGTTGTCTGAGCAGGGAATAGATGTCAAAAAGCTATTTACCCAGGAAATTATTCCTCAATTGCGGGATAGATCCAAACCTGAAGCTATAGTTCGTCTTAAACGTTCTTTATCTTTACAAGAAATTGGCAAACGCGAATCTATTGAAGTGGCAGCCGCAGAAGTGCAAGCTAGAGTCACAGAATTGCTGACAGAGTACGCTGATCAAGATTTAGATGAAAATAGACTGCGTGGAGTTGTCGAAGAAGAACTGCTCACCAAAAAGATTGTTGATTGGTTACTAGAACGCTCATCTGTAGAATTAGTACCTGAAGGTTCTTTAACTCCTACAGAAGAAAGCGAAACAGATTCAGAAAGCACTGAAGCAGTTCAGGAAGAAGAAACCAGTCATCCTGAGTAACGACAGACCAGAGGTAAGGGGCAAGAGGCACAAGTTCTTTTACTCCTGACTGGGCGCAGGCCCTGCGCCCCTACCTCCTGAATTTTGCCATATAGGGCATAATGGTTAACAGTTCACAATTCCATTTATTGTTAAATATTCTAGTATGCTTGTATCGCAGTCGGGAAATTACCCAATCACCAGCTTGAGTCCTATCGGTATTAGTGGCAATTTAACCAGCCCTAGCAATATTGTACCGATGGTTGTAGAACAATCTGGAATGGGAGAAAGGGCATTTGATATCTACTCTCGCTTACTGCGCGAACGGATTATCTTTTTGGGAACGCCCATAGATGATGTTGTCGCTAATTCTATTGTTGCCCAATTACTTTTCCTCGATTCTGAAGACGCGGAAAAGGATATTCAATTGTACATTAATTCTCCTGGTGGCTCTGTCTACGCAGGTATGGCAATCTATGATACAATTCAACAAATACGTCCTGATGTTGTAACTATC